>JAITFE010000148.1 GCA_031281585.1 Bifidobacteriaceae bacterium
ATCAACTCATTCGTGGGCGGTCTGCGGAGGCGCATAGCGGGCGGGCAGGCCGAATTGACATGTGGGCGGCGGCATCATAAGTATTTCCACGCAGAAATACCTATGAATCAAGCCAAACAGAAAAATAGCAGAGATTTCGGGCCGATCAATCCGAGCGTGGCCGCCTGCGGCATGGGGACTCGGGGGTGCCCGAGATTCGGGAGGCGTGTGCTAGAGTTGCCAGGCCAAAGACCGCTGGTTGGCCGGTGTCGTTTGATACGGGCCCGAAGCCGCTCAAAGAAGCGGACCTGCGCAGGTGAAACGAAAGACCTCAGGGTCCCGTGCGCCTGCGCTGGGGCCCTTTTTTGATGCCCGCGCCGCCGCCGGTTTCAGGCAGACCGAACACCGACAACCGAGGAGAGCCAATGGCGAGGCCGGACAAGGTCGCAGCAGTCGAGCAAATCCGCCAGCAAGTGACGGAGTCGCAAGCGGCGCTGCTGACGGAGTATCGCGGGCTGACCGTGGCGGAGCTGCGCGAGTTGCGCGGCGCCCTGCGGGCAGACGCCACCTACGCCGTGGTGAAGAACACGCTGACCAAGATCGCCTTGCGCGACGCTGGAGTCGAAGGGGTGGATGAGGTCCTGACCGGGCCGACCGCCATCGCCTATGTACACGGCGACGCGGTCACGGCGGCCAAGGTTCTGCGGGATTTCGCCAGGGCACACCACGCGCTGGTGGTCAAGGGCGGCATCATGGATGGCGCCGCGATGACCGCCGCTGACGTGACAAGACTCGCGGATCTCGACTCCCGCGAGGTCACGCTGGCCAAGCTGGCCGGCGTGGTCAAGGCGTCGCTTGTCCAAGCGGCGTATCTGTTCACCGCGTCCGCCAGCAAGGCGGTTCGCACCATCGACGCCCTGCGGGAAAAGCAGGAGTCAGCGGCCTGATCGGCCGAACCAACCACAAAAGTCCCAGGCCGATCACCGGCTGATTCGAGAAAGGCAGTACCAAAATGGCAAAGCTCACCATCGACGAGCTGATCGATCAATTCAAAGACCTGACGCTGATCGAACTCTCCGAGTTCGTCAAGAAGTTTGAAGAGGTCTTCGACGTGACCGCCGCCGCGCCGGCCGCCGTGGCCGTGGCGGCAGCGCCGAGCGCCGCCGAGGCGGAACCGGAAGAGGAGCAGACCGAATTCGACGTGGTCCTCGACTCCTTCGGCGAGAAGAAGATCCAGGTCATCAAGGAAGTCCGGGCTCTGACCTCACTGGGTCTGGGCGAGGCGAAGGCCCTGGTCGAAGCCGCTCCGAAGCCGATCCTGGAAAAGGTCAACAAGGAGACGGCGGACAAGGCAAAGGCCGCCCTTGAGGGCGCAGGCGCCACCGTCACGCTGAAGTAAGGTTTCCCGCCCCCCCGCGGGAAAGTTGGCCCGGTGCCGGTTGCAAGACCGGCGCCGGGCCTCTCATCTTTCCGGCCCCCTGAAGCGGCAGAAAACGGGGACGGTACCTTTTCCGGCCAGCCGGAAAAGGTACCGTCCCCGTTTTTCTCAGCTCTCGTAGTGGACTGCCGCCTCCTCGGCTGAGGCGCCTAGCCCGTCCAGGCCGTCGTCCTGGGCGAAGACATCGGCCACCCGCCCGGATTCGACGGCTTCGAGCCGACCCGTCCGCCTCGTGTCGACCAACTCCGCGTCGATGTCCCACACTTCTGGCTCCTCATCAGCCAAGCGCTCGTCCAGCGTCTCGTGGTCGCCTTCCTCCCAGAGGCGTTTGGCCGCCACAGGCTCGCGGTCCGGCGGGTCGTAGTCCGTGTCAAGCGGGTCCAGGTCCCCGGGTGTCAGAAGATCCTCGGGCGTGTCCTGGTACAGGTCGAAGGGCGGATCCTCGGGTGCGTCAGTGAAACGGTCCATGGCCTCAAGTCTTCACCACCGCCCGCAGTGTTCCAGCGCCAATACGTCCCGTCTCACCTCTTCAGTTCGACCAGGGCGACTTGACGGGCGTCAGCCGGACCAGAGCCGGTCCCGGCGCCGTCACCCGAGACGCCGGGCGATTGGGTGCACAGAAACAGTTTGGACGGGGAGGCGATCAGCCAAGTCGTGGCCCAATTGCCGTCCGGCCAGACGCCGGCGGTGTCCAGGGTCCACAGTCGCCTCAAACCGTCCGTCAGGCTCAGACCTGTGATAACCCCGGCGTTGTCCGCCACATAGGCGACCTTTGTTCCAACACCCATCAACCATTCGGCTTCCGCCAGGCTGTGGGAGGCCTTTTCCTCGCCCGAACGCCAATCCCGCGTGGTCAGCCGCTGAAAGTCGTGTGACACGGTGACGGCCACGCCGTTCGCTCCCCGTCTGAGCCCCTCACCCTTCGCGTACCACAATTGCCTGCCCGACTCGACGTTCGCGGCGACCACCCCGCCTTCGGTTTGGGCGCCCAGGTAGTCGAAAACCAGCGTGTCCCCGGCCACCAAGGCCACCAAGACTGAATCGTTGACGGCGAGTCCCTTCTCCCAAAGCTCCCGGCCAGTGGCCGGATCCACCCGGACCACCGTTCCCGGGCCGCCGCCCGTGAAAGCCGAACCAGCTTCAAGGCTGTGCCGCAACACCACGTCCTGGCTTCCTTCGGCGAGGTAATACATGGGCGCCCGGTCACCGCCTTCGGCGAGGTCCGCGCCGAAACCCACCGCCGTGCCCGTGCGGGCGTCAATGAAACCGTCACGGGCCAGGATCCACCATGTCCCGCTCACGGCGTTCGACAGGGCGAGCGTTGCGCTGGCGCCCGGAGCCCTCCAAAGCGGCTCGTTCAAGGCCGCCGGGTTGTATCCGACCAGTTCCCGGCTGGCGTCTTGCAAGACCGCCACGTCTTGCCTCAGCCCAACCAGCTCCGCGTCTGCGGCGGCTTGCCGCTGGGAAACGATTCGGCCCCGGCTGTCGACCGTCACAAGGAAGGCGGCGCCGGGTTCGCCGGTGCCCAAGGTCTGGCGGACTTGGACCAGCGCCAGCCCTTCGGCCACCTCGGCCTGGCTGGAGATTGACGCCGCCGAGCCCAGGCCGAGCGTCTCCGCCAACTCGATGCGCCACTTCTCCCGGTGCGTTGTCAGGTCCACGCCCACCAACGCTCCCGCGCCGCCGCCGTCTGACCTGGCCGTGGCCTCAAGGACGCCGGCACCCCATTCGTTCGTCCCGCTCACCAGGCCGGTGTTGTCGTCAAAGAAGCCGACGAAGTCGGTCTGGGCGAAGTCGCCGCCCATCACGTCCCGGGTGGAGACAACCTTGCCCAAAGCGGGGGTTTTGATGACGCTGGGCAGCCCTTGGCCAAGCCGTTCCGTCGCCGAATCTCGCAAGCCAAACCACCACACGGCACCGGCTGCCAGAGTCACCGCCGCGACCGCCGCCAGCACCGCCACAGCCTTTGTCTTCCCCGTCCGCCGGTCTCCGGACCGCCGGTCTCCGGACCGCCGCTCCCCAGACCGCCGCCGTTCGGACCTGCTCTCCCCGGACCGCCGCTCTCCGGGCGTTCGCCCTCCAGACCTGCTCTTCCCGGGCGGTCGCCCTCCAGACCTGGCCTCCCCGGAGTGGTCGGCCGACGACCCATTCCCAGCGCCGGTTCGGTGCCGCGAGCCGACGGGCTCCGGCCCTGGCGGGGACTCAACCACGAGGCCTCCTGCGGGACTCGTTCCAACTGGGGTCGCTGAGACTCTACCAGCGGCGGCCCATGCGCACCGGGGCGTCCCCGGCGTTCTATGCTCTAGGGCGTGCATCCCCCGCTTGACGCCGCGCGGCTCGCGGAGGCGCTGGTGGCGCAGGGGCCCTACGCGCGGGTCGAGGTGGTGGAACGGATCGACTCGACCAACGCGGAGCTTCTGCGCCGGGCCGCCACCCCGGCGGGACCGGCCCACATGACCGCGCTCCTGGCGGAACACCAAACCCAGGGGAGGGGCCGCCAGCACCCCGCCGAGCCGGCTCCCCGCGCATGGATCGCCCCTCCCAGAACGTCGCTGATCGCGTCTGTGCTGGTCAAGCCGCCTTTGGAGGCGGCCCCCCGGCGGACCATGCTGGGGCTGGTTTGGGCACTGGCGGCCGCAGAAACCCTTGACTTGCTGCTGCCGGGGCAGGCGGGCCTGAAATGGCCCAACGACCTGATGCTGGCGGGCCGGAAACTGGCGGGAGTGCTGGCCGGCGGGACGGGCGGGGGAGAGGTGGTGGTCGGCATCGGGCTCAATGTCCACCAAACGGAAGAGGAGCTGCCGGACGGCCGGGCGGGGTCGGTGGCGTTGGCGGGCGCGCCGGACGTGGACCGCACTTGGCTGGCGATCGCGGTCCTTAGCTCCGCCGCCACGTGGTACGAAAGGTGGGCTGATGGGGATCCCCGGCTGCTCGGGAGGGCCGGGGAACGGATGGCCGCGCTCGGACGGCTAACCCGGGTGGCGCTGCCGGACGGGCAGACCGTCGCAGGTCTGGCGGAGGGCCTTGAGGCGGACGGCTCGCTGCGCCTGCGCCTGCCCGACGGGTCCGCGCTGGCTGTCGGCGCGGGCGAGCTCGCTTAGCCGAGCGGCTCTGGGCCGGAAAGGGGGACTGGGTTTAAGGTGGTTGGTGTGCCGGATGACCGCCTGAAGAAGCTGGCTCGGGGCGAGTACTCGACCGCCGAGGACCGGGCGGAGGCGATCGCCGGGGCGCCGCGCACGTTGACGTTCGCGCAGGTTCAGGAGGCGACCGGGCTGGACTGGGAGGGCATAGCCTCCTTTTGGCGTTCCATGGGTTTGCCGTTGCCAGCCGAAGATGAGAAGGCGCTGACCTCGAAGGACATCGACGCGATCATCGCCGCCTATGAGGTGGTGGCCTACGGGGTCCTCGGGCGCCAGACGGAGACGCAACTGCTTCGGGCCGTTTCCCACACGGCGGAGCGTTTGGCGTGGTGGCAGATCGAGTCGTTGGTGGACGATGCCGCCGAACGGCATTCGTTGGACGCCGAGTCCGCGAGGTTGGTGGTTTTGGACAAGATTGCCGACATGGCCGACATTTTCGAGGAACAGATGGTTTACGCGTGGCGGTCGCATCTGGCGCGGATCATCAGACGGATGGGGGAGGCGGTCTCACAGCTCGGCCCAGAGGGAAGCGCCCCCACGCCGGAGGCTTTGCCGTTGCAGCGGGCGGTCGGGTTCGCTGACCTGGTTGGATACACGGCCATTTCGGCCAAGCTGGACGCCGCCGAACTGGATCTGCTGGTCCAGGCGTTCATGCGCTCATGCCGCGACATTGTGTCGCGGGGAGGCGGCCGGGTGGTCAAGGAACTCGGCGACGGGATCATGTTCGTGACGGATGAGCCCGGGCGGGCCGCGCTCATCGCGTTGGACCTGGCGGAGCAGATCGGGCGGGACAGCAGGACGCCGCCCGCCCGTGTTGGGCTTGTCTGGGGCCGGGTGCTGGGACGTTTCGGCGACGTGTTCGGGCCGTCGGTCAACCTCGCGTCGCGACTGACGGGCTTGGCCGCTCCGGGCGAGGTGCTGGTGGACGCGGTCACCACCGAGGCGTTGACGGGCCGGGTCGGCTTGGCGCTCGAGGCGCAAGGTCCGGCGGCCGTGCCGGGCATGGGGGAGGTTGTCCCCTACCGCCTGACCAGGGTCTGACGCGCTTCTGACCCTTGCCGTGGGCGGGGCTCAGCGTCCCGCCGGGGCGGGTGAGTTCGTCCTTCTAGAGCTGCACTATGTCATCCGCCAGGACGTTTCCCGTCAACGGCTCTCCCTGCGCGAGCGGAACCACTGTGGGATGTAGGGCGTGCTTCGTGGTGGTGATCCTGGCGGCCAACACGGTTTCGAGATTCTGGTTGCGCGAGTTGTTGCTCACGATCAGCCAGGGCTTTTCGCCGTTCCCGTTCGGCGGCGTCGTCAATGATCAGGCTGAGTCGCTTTGCCATGTGCACCGTTTACACCGCCATCGAGTGCATCTTGGAGTGGTCTTTTCGGGTGGAAACCGATCTGTTCTACTCCGACTCGAACCTTGCCGCCCTCAGGGAGTCGATCGGCACCCTCCAGCGGGGAGAGGGGACCGTCAGGACACTTGAAGAGTTTGAGGAAATGGGAAAGCAGGGGGTTAGGCGCGTCGGCGGGTTGGGGTGGGGCGACGTTGGGGCGTGTTGTGGGGGAAGGCCAGGCGGAGGCGTTCGGCGGCCACCGTCAGGCGGACCTGTTGGCCGCGGGCGGCGGTGATCCGGTCTTGTTCCATGCCGTCGCCGAAAACCACCAGCGATTCGGATTCGACCACCAAGCTGAGCGCCTCGCCGGGTCCCAGTGAGCCGGCGGTGAGCGAGGTGCCCGTGGCCGGGGACGGCCACGCCTCGCGCACAAACCAGGCCAGGCGTTCCTCGGCGGGGTCAGGCAGAACCATCTCCGGATGGCCGGGCGAGAGCGAAGCCAGCCAACCGGTGGCCCCTGTGCCGGTGCCGACCACCAGCCCGGAGGAAGACTGCGACTCGGCACGGCGATCGTCTTGCCAGGCGGGCCCAGACCTTTCCGAAGCGCCAGACGGTCCTGGGGGGCCGGACCGTCCCCGTGACTTGCCAGACTTCGAGCCGGTGCCGTCCGAACCATCCAAGAAGAGCCGGTAACGGGCTGATTGGTGCGAGTGGTGGCCCACAAAGATCTCATTCAGGGCGCGCAACGTCTGGCCGTCGTCCAACTCGGCCTGGACCTGGGTCAAAAGGCGCACGCCAACCCCGGCCACCTCCGGCGCCGGCCGCCCGGCCCCCGACACCTGACTCCCGCCTGCGCCTTTGGCCAGCCTCTCAATCAAGGCTTTCGCTTGAGCGGCCGTGAACGGGACCAGCACACCCGGGTTGCGGCCGGGCTCGGTGTTGACCCCTATCACCAGTTGGCCGTCAAGATACTTGGCGACATTGGCCACCAGCCCGTCTTGGCCCACAACGATCACCACGTCATTCGGCTCCGGCAAGAACCGGTCAAGGTCGTCGCGTTCAACCCGGGCCGTCGCCCAATCGTCTGGTACGGCGGCGGCGACTCCGGCGATGGCTGCTCCGACGGCATCGTGCACCTGGGCGGCGCGCGACAACGAACTGCCGCGTCGCTGCTGGATGAATTCGGCCTGACTGCGGGTGCCGTGCAGCTCAAGCTCCTTCGCCAACTCGGTGCGCCGGTGCACTATGACGGCGCGCTGCCTCACGACTTCGCCGTGCCCATGGCGGACGCCTCCAACGAGTCGGAGGCGTCCGCCGCGCCGCTCAACGTGCTCAAGGAGGCCAACGCCGCGCTCAGGATGTCCGGGGTGAGAGTCAAGGTCTTGACGGAGCCAAGCGCGCCCGCCGCCTCGCGCAACGCCAACGCCGCCAACAAGCCCTGGTCCACGCCCTGGTAAACGGCCAACGCGGAGGCTTCACGCGCGGCGGCCGCCTCGCCCAGGAGCCGAATCCGGCTGGCCTCGCTGTCAGTCTTGAGGCGCTGGCGTTCGGCCGCCCCCTGAGCCTGGACCAATGCCGCGGCGGCCTCTTCCTCCGCCTCGCGGCGCGCGTTCGCCCCCTGCTGCGCCACCAGGGCCTCGCGGCGGGTCGCCAATTCGATTTGGCTGGCCAACTCGTTTTCGGAGATGGTGCGCTCGCGTTCCACCGCCAAAGCCCGGCGCTCGTAGGTGGCGCGGTCCGCCTCCGTCTGGATTTGCTCCCGCAGAGGGGTCTGGAGGGCGCGTCCCACCTCCGGTTCCGGGTCGATCGACAGCACATGCAGGCCGAGGACCGCCAAGCCGGTGTCCGCGAGGCGCTCGTCGTTCCGCAGAGCCTCGGTGAGCAGTTCGCGCAGTTGCGCGATCCCGCCGCGCAGAGCCTCTGCCAGCGGGATTGTGGCGATGTGGTCGATCGAACGGCTCTCGGCGATTTGGGTGATGATGGTGCCCGCCTGCGTGCGCCCCGAGTCGCCGCCGGAGTACTCGGCAGGCGGGAAAACGCCGAACTCGAGGCGCTGCGAAGCCAGCACCGGATCCGCGAAACGGAATGTGACGTTGAGCCCTATGGTCACGTCCTGGTGGTCTGCGGTCGTGGCGTGGAACATGGCGGGCAATTCCTGGTCGGCCGTCGGCACAACCGAGATCGCCGAAGTGCCGGGCCTGAACCAAAACGCCGCGCCAATTCCTTGGTGGGTCAATTTGCCGCGTTTGAGGTGAACCACGTAATCGGTCGACGTGCCCAAAAAGTGGCGCAGCCACGGGTAGCGCTGGATGGTGCTCATGGTCTGGGGGCCTCCTCTTTGCCGGGGTATTCCAGCGACCGTACCGCAACATAGCCCTTGGTGGGTAGGGCGCGCGGTTGGGCGCTGGCTCTTGTCGTGTCACCTGCTCGCTGGATCCAGGCAGGCCAATTGCCGGAGCGGTCCCGTGCGGTTGTGGTTCTGAGGTTTACGACTGATGTGGGCGGTGCGGCCCCGTCTGGAACCTCACTCGAAGTCGGTGGCGCGAGACGTGGTTTCCCAAGCGGCGAGCTCGTCTTGTTGGCGCCCAAGCTCTTCGAGCATCCTGTCCACGGCGGAGTTGCCGAGCAAAAGTTGGTGCGGCGGGTTGGGCGCCGCAGCGGCGGCGATGATGGCCTGGGCGGCCTTGGCCGGGTCGCCGGCCTGGTTGCCGTCCATGTGGTCGTTCTCTTTGCGGCGGGTGCCCGCTGTGGCCGCATAGGCCTGGATCGGGACTGCCGGCTGCACCAGGGAACGGCCGGCGAAGTCGGTCCGGAACGGGCCCGGCTCCACGACCATCACCTTGATCCCCAACGGCTCGACTTCCAGGCGGAGACCGTAGGACAGGCCTTCGAGCGCATACTTGCTGGCCGAATAGAACCCCGAGCCGGGGTTGGACAGCCGGCCGCCGATCGACGACATGTTGACCACCAGACCGCTACCGCGTTCCCGGAAGGAGGGGAGCACCTGTTGGATCAAGTCGACGGCGCCGAAGAAGTTCGTGTCGAACATGGCTCGGATAGCTTCCGGCTCGCCCTCTTCGACAGCCGCCCGGTACCCGTAGCCGGCGTTGTTGACCAGCACGTCGATGCCGTCGAAGCGGGTCATGGCCGTCCGGGTGGCTGCCACCGCCTGGCCGTGGTCGCTCACATCCAGCGCCAGGGCCAACGCCCGGTCCCCGTGGCCGGCCACTATGTCTGCGACCGCCTCGGCCCGGCGCGCCGTCACCGCCGCGTTGAACCCATGTTCCAAGACAGCCTGGGCCAGCGCGCGCCCCAATCCAGTAGAACACCCCGTGATGAACCAGGTCGACATTGCTCCTCCTGCTCCCCGGATGGTTGGCGGGCCATCGCCGCAGCCAACCATACTCCCGTCCGAGACGCCTGACTCAGGTCCGGAAGCTGGCGGACCGCGCCAAACTAGCCGATTGGGAGGCGACTTCTTTGCTCCCGTGGTTCCGCGTCAGTGATCCCGGCTTGCAGACGCCGCAAGCTTGCGCGTTCTGACCATGCCTCCTTCTTCAAGCCGCGTCCCGCGTCAAGGCCGGTGTGCGGAGAATGCGCCGCACGGCCCTTCATACCCTGCGCCCCTGGCCTGCTGCCGTCCCCTACGGACGTTCGGTATTCGCGTCGTGTTCCGCTTGGAGTCGGTAGTCGACGACTCGGCGATGCGCTACCTCAAAAGCGCGCACGACCGCCTTTTCTGCGGCATCGGAATCGTGGGCAGCGACGGCTTCGGCTATCGGCCGGTTGGACTCCGCCCAGATGATCTGGTGAACGGACCGTCGAGTGGTAGCAATCGTGTAACGGATCTGCTCGACCATGGTGGACCACAGTATGAGGAGCCGGCTGTTGTCACTCATGTCCACGAGATGCTGGTGGAACGCGAGGTCTGTCTTCACGGACAGATAGAGTTCGTCCGTTTGCTGTGCCTGTTCCATCTCTTCGAGATGTTGGTAAAGCGTTGATATGTCATCATCTGTGGCGTTTTTAGCCGAGATCCGAGCTGCTATGCGCTCCAGCCCGCAGGTGACTTCGTGGAGTTCGTCGATATCGCGAGCTTCGAAACGCGCAACGCCCATTCTGCGCTTCGTTGCTTCACCAGGCGTGACCAAGCCGACTCTGGCAAGGTCTTGGAGGGCCGTCCTGATGGGCCCCCGGCTGAGTCCATACTCGTTCGCCAAGGTGGTTTCGCTGAGCGGCGCTCCAGGCTTCAAGGAGCCATCAATGATTCGATCCGCCAGGGATTGCCGAACGATCTGCCAGGGATTGAGGTACTCAAGCACGAGCCCATCAGGGTTGGCTCCGCTCTGCGTCATTCGCCCATGCTAATCCCACACGCATTGGCTTGTTGACCGGTGACTAGGGTGTGTCTCATAAGTCTCTGAGCAAGGTGATTGTGGCCGCCAAGACGATCCCGGCGCGGTAGTTGCGGGCGTGCTTGTCGTAGCGGGTGGCCACGGCCCCGGAACTCTTTGACCCGGTTGAAGAACCGCTCCACGACGTTGCGCCTCTTGTAAACCTCCGGGTCGAACGCCGGCGGGCGCCCTCCCCTAGAGCCTTTCGCCTTGCGTCGCGCTATCTGGTCCGCCTTCTCGGGGATCGTCGCCTTGATCTTCCCTCGCCTCAGCC
>JAITFE010000149.1 GCA_031281585.1 Bifidobacteriaceae bacterium
CGTGTGGTGGCTGCTGGCGCGGATGGGGTGGCGGTGTTCGAGTTCTCCTCGCCGGTGCCGGCGGTGTGGAGCGTCGGGGCGAGGATCGGCGGTGTGGACGTGACCGGCTCGCCGCAGACGGCGGTGTTTGTTGACGCCGTCGGCCCAAGGGTGCCGTTGTCTGTTCCGCAGGTGGCTCCGTCGAATGGTGTGCGGTTGGCCGGCGAGGTGGCGGCCGCGGATCGGGCGGTGGCGGCCGAAGGCGGCCTGGTGGTTGTGGTGGCCGGCGTCGGCGGCGAGTTGGCTCGTTGTCCGGTGGCGGGTGACGGTTCGTTCGCGTGCGTGCTGCCGGGCTTGGGCAACGGCACCGAGGTGTCTGTTTGGATTGAGGATTCGGCGGGCGGTGTTTCGCCTGTCGTGCTGTTGGCGGTCGATGCCGTGCCTCCTTCGCCCGGCACCGTCTCGCCTTCCGACGGGGCC
This sequence comes from Bifidobacteriaceae bacterium, assembly GCA_031281585.1. Taxonomy (NCBI): domain Bacteria; kingdom Bacillati; phylum Actinomycetota; class Actinomycetes; order Bifidobacteriales; family Bifidobacteriaceae; species Bifidobacteriaceae bacterium. Next base: position 460 of record JAITFE010000149.1, read on the forward strand.
CAGTTGGCGGGCACCGGCGAGATCGGCGCCCAGGTGGTGGTCACGGCCGAGGACGGGACGCGGTTGTGCTCCGCAGTCGTGTCGACGTCCGGGACGTGGGCCTGCGCGCTGGCGCCTTTGGCGGGCGAAGGTGAGTTGGTGGCCGTTGAGCACACCGATTCGGCGGGGAACTCGGCCGAGTTCCAATGGCGGATCGGGGTGCCGAGGGTCATGATCACCGTCGCCTCCGTGGTTCGGGGCGGGACGCAGACTGCGGTCGGCGTGAACTTCCAGCCCGGAGAGGCGGTCGAGGCGGTGATGTATTCGGATCCGCAGGTGGTCGGGACGGCCAACGCCGACGCGGACGGCCGGGTCGAGTTCTCCTGGGCTGTGCCGCCGGCCGCCGAGGTGGGGAACCATCTGATCGTGTTCACGGGCGCCGTCTCCGGGTCTTTCCAGGAGTCGTTCGCAGTGGTGGCGGGCGGGGCTCCGACCGGCGAGCCCACAGGTGGACCGACTGGGACTCCGACGGGCGGACCGACCGGAAACCCGACGAGCGGCCCCACGGCGGGCCCGACGGGCGAGCCGACTGGAACCCCGACCGGCGGACCGCCTGGCACCCCGACTGGGGAGCCGAGCGCGGGCCCGACGGGCGAGCCGACCGGAACCCCGACCGGGGAGCCCAGCGCGGGCCCAACGGGCGAGCCGACCACCGGCCCGACCGGGGAGCCGACCATCGGCTCGAGCTACGGCCCGACGGGCGAGCCGACGGCCGGCTCGAGCGTTGGCCCGACCGCGTCGGCGAGCGCTGGAGGCGGCGGCGGCAAGCTGCCGTTGACGGGTTCGGCCGCGTTGGGGCCGGTCACGGCGCTGGCGTTGGCGTTGATGGGCGCGGGCGCGTTGGCTCTGGCCTGGGGCCGCCGCAAACGCGCCAACTGAACGCCGGGCCCTTGTGGCGCGCGGGCGGCGATGCGACGGCCGCCCGTGCGGCTGGCCCAACAGGCCGCTCGCCACTGCGACCGGTGACCAGCGCGGCGGCGGCAACCCGCCGCGCAGGGTTTCAGCGGGCACGGGCCCCGGAGGCGTCTTCAACGCCAGCCACTTGGGTCAGCTCATGGGTGTGGACAAACGCACCGTGGACCGCTACATGGCGGTGTTCGGCCGCCTCTCCTCATACATTGGTTGCCGGATTTGGCCACCCGATCTGCCAGCCAAAGTCACACGCGGGCCAAGGTCCACTCAGGTGACACAGGCCTCGGTGTTGGAAGGGTTCGGCGGCCGCCGAATCGGGATTGAGGTCAAGGCCGCCACGCGGCTCAACCCGGCCGACGTGAGGGGGTTGCGCGCGCTCCGCGACCGCAAAGGCCCGACTGCGGCTTCGTGGTGTACGCGGGAGCCCAAGCCAACGAGCTGGACAACTCCATCCGGGCCCTGCCCGTCTCCGCTCTGCGAACCAACTACCGGGCCGCTTGACGCTGGACGGCTCAGGCCTGGGGGCGGACAGGCGAGCCGACCATCGGTTAGAGCCGCGGCCCAGGCGCTTCGGGGCTGCGCTCCGCCCGTCAGCCGCCGCTTGCCGCAGCTGACAGCGCCGCGCCGCCCCGCACGTGCATCGCCGGCGTGCCTCAACTGCGCCACGCGCCCGGCCATCGCGGCGCCGCGCCCCTTCGCGCCGAGGCACCCCCTCGCAGAACCACCCGTGATCGAAAACCGCTTCCAAACGATGAGGGACGTAATCTACCGGGGGTAGCCGTGCGCACCTCCCTTCTGACGGGACCGCCGTCAGAAGGGATGCGGGTGTGTCGTGCGGGGTGGGGTCAAGCCGTTTCGCGGCACGGGCGCTGACGCCCGCCGGTACGTCGAGACTGACCGTTCAACCGCTGACGACTACTATTTGGGCGGTGGTGACGCGCTGGCGTCATGGACGTTGAGTGACGCTGAGAGCGGGGTGGCGGCGGCACCCGATCTGGGGCCCGCGACAGGGTCAGCGCGGACACGCCGTTGGCGGGCACGGCCATCAGCCACGCCGCCTCGAACCAGACACTCAACGGCGTGCGGGTGTCTTGGAAGACGGCCCCCGCCGTCGCCGACACGCGGCGGCGGCACCTTGCGCAGCGCCGCAGGCCGTCTTTGCCGCGCGGCCCGCGGCCAGCGCCGCACCAGGGGCAAACGAACCCGTCCGGCCAGCGCAGCC
>JAITFE010000150.1 GCA_031281585.1 Bifidobacteriaceae bacterium
GGAATTCCGGACAGGTCCCCTTGTGCGCCCGGACCCGGCCGGTCCGCTGACTTGGGACGATGCCGTGTGGCTGGGCGACGGCATCGGCGGCGGTTGTCCGTTTCTCCCCGAAGCGGCGGGTTTCGGCTTGCTTCGGGGAGTTCCGGACAGGGCCCCTTGCGCGGCCCGACCCGGTCGGTCCGCTGACCTGCGCCGATGCCGTGTGGCGGGTTGGCGGCGTCGGCGGTGGTTGTCCGTTTCTCCCCGAAGCGGCGGTTTCGGGCTTGCTTCGGGGAGTTCCGGACAGAGCGGGGCTGTAGCACGGCGCGGCGGGGATCGCCAGCGGTTATCCCGTTGGGTGAATCGCTGGACTTGGGCAGCGTTCGGATGGAATCTGGGTTGGTGGCGGGGTTGCGACGGTCCGAGGGGCTCACGGAGGCGCAGGGGCGCGCGCTGCGAAGACATGGCGCCCGCGTGACGCGCGGTGTCTACGCGGAGACGGCCGAAGAAGCAGGCAAGCTGGAGGCGAGGGTGCGGGCGGCGCTGGCGGTTTCGCCGGCCGGAACGGTGGTGACTGGGGTGACAACGCTCGCGTTGGCCGGCATCGAACTGCCGGACCTGTCAAAGCGCGAGGCCGAAACGCGGGTCCACCTGCTGGCGCCTGAGAACGTTGACTGGGCCGCCCGGCGTGCCGACGTTGTGGTTCACCGGCGGGCCGGGCACTGTCCGCAACTGTTTCACCGGGCAAGCGGAATTCGCACGGCATCGATCAGCGATAGTTGGGTCGACGCGGTGCGTCGCTTGGGCTGTGAACACAAGTGGGTGCCGTGGGATGCGGGGCCGTCGGTAGCGCGGGGGCTGTTCGACTCGCCTGCCAAGCGGGTTTTTCTTGAGGCGGTGCAACTCGGCGACGTGTTGGACCGACGGAAACACAACTGGGCGCGCGTCGCACAGCTGACGGCTTGTGCGGACGTGTCGACCGGGCCTGGATCCAAACTGGTGCGGGCGGCGGCCAAACAGCTCCGCCACGGCACCGATTCGTTCATGGAGACCTGGCTGAGGCTGGTGCTTTGGGATGCGGGCTTCCCAGAGCCAATGGTCAACCACGAGATCAAGCTGGGCGGCCGGCGGCGCATGCTCGACCTGTCGTGGCCTGACCGCAGAATCGCGTTGGAGTACCAAGGGCGCCAACACTTCGCCGACGAGTCCCAAGCCTTTGACGACATGGTTCGCCGCGGTCAGCTTCAGCAGGCCGGGTGGACTATTCACGAGGCCGCCCACAAAGACCTGATCGACCCGCTTGGGTTGCTGTCCAGGCTCGCCCGCTCGTTCGGTTGGTGACCCAAGGCGCCGATGCCGTCAGACCCGCCGTAGTCTACGTGGGGCCGTTGATCAGGGCCGAGATCACGCCGCCCGCAATGATCAGCGCCGCCCCGAGGAGGATTACAACCCCTCGCCACCTGGATCTGGGCTCAGGTTGGCTGCCATGCCGTCGCGGGGCCCCTCCAGGACTTGACGAATCGACGGGTCTTGGCCGGCGCGAGGGCGGTGCCGGCGAACTGGCCGGGATGGCGCTCTCGTTGGCGCTGGGCAGGTCCGCAGGCCATGGCCAAGGCCCCTTGGTTCCGGAGTCTTGACCAGGCCGCGCCTCAGGGGCTGGCTGTGGCAGCGGGGGACCCCCCGGCTGGCCGGAGGGGAGTGCCGCAGGCGGGGCCCACGCCGGTGCCGAAGCCGCACGTTGGCTGGAAGCTACTGGTTCTGGTTGCCGGGCCGCTGGCGGCACGGGCGGCTCCGCGAGTGGCGGCAGCCAGGCCGGCCCTGATCCCTCGGGCTGGTCGACCGCTGGTGCGGCGGCCGGGGCTGGGGCCTCGGGTTGCCGGGTGGCCGGCGGCGCGGGCGGTTCTGGGGCGGGTGGGAGCCAACCTGGTCCTGATCCCGCAGGTTGGTCGACCGCTGGTGCGGCGGCCGGGGCTGGTGGCTCCGGGGGCAGCGCGGCTGGCGGCGCCGGGGGTTCTGGGGCGGGTGGGAGCCAACCTGGTCCTGGTCCCGCGGGTTGGTCGACCGCTGGTGCGGCGGCCGGAACTGGTGGTTCCGGTGGCAGGGCGGCTGGCGGCGCCGGGGGTTCTGTGGCGGGTGGGAGCCAACCTGGTCCCGATCCCTCGGGCTGGTCGACCGCTGGTGCAGCGACCGGAGCTGGTGGTTCCGGTTGCCGTGGGGCCGGCGGTTCTGTGGCGGGTGGGAGCCAACCTGGTCCCGATTCTGCGGGTTGGGAGATCGCTGGCGGGGCTGGGGGCTGGTTGAGCGGCGGCGCCGCCGGCGATTCCGTCGCTGGTGGCAGCCATGCGGGGGCCGTTTCCCCAACGGGTCTTGATGGTTCCGCCGGCTCTGGGCTGGGGGCTTCGGCCGGGGCCGTGAGCCACTCGGGTTCTGGGGGAATCGCAGTCGCCCGCTGGCGGCCTTCGGCTGCTTGGTCGGCGCCCGCCAGCCAATCGGGAAGGGAGGATGCCGCCGCGCTCGCATCCGAGGCGGGCGGGGTCGCCGGGTCGGCTGGCGCGGGTTCGGGGCCGGGCGGGGTTGCGGCGGGCCGGGCGACTTCGGGCCGGGGCACGGATTCGGGGACGGGCGGAACTGCGGCGGGGCCGGGCGGGGTCGCCGGGTCGGCTGGGGCCGGCTGGGGCACGGGTTCGGGGCCGGGCGGGACTGCAGCCGGGCCAGCGGCTTCGGGCGGGGGCGCGGGGGCGGTTGGGGCTGGGGGCGGGGCGTCCGGATCGGCCGCAGGGAAAGCTCCGGTGCTGGTGGCGGCCTTGCGGGCGTCCAAGATGGCGTTGACGTCAAGGCGTCCCAAGGTCCGCAAGCGGTCCTCCAGCCCTTGATAAAGGGCCGGATGGGCGGCCACCAGGGGGGATAGGGAGGGGAAGGCGCCGGCTATCACGGCCAGGTCGCCGGCGGACAGGAAAGGGTCGTCGAGCCGTCGCCGGGCCGCGCGTTCGCCGGTCGCTGGATCGAACATGGTTGGTCTCTCTGCTGGGTCGGGGGTCGGGAACTGCTTTGGTAGGCGAGTTTACCGGCCGGTCAGGGCACAGCTTTGCGGATCGACCAGTATGACCCGAGCGAGAACGTGCCCGCGATCACCAGCATCCATCCGCCGGCCACCGACGGGGTCAGGCCGAGGAACCAGTCGCCCACCGCCGGCCACCATTCTTGCCAGGTGACCAGCGCGATCGCCCCGACCATGCCCATGGTCCAGGCCGTGATCTCGACCACCAGGCGGATCGCGCCGCCGCGTTTGAAGACCGTGGTGCAGCAGAAGCCCGCCATGAACAGCATGAGGGTGAGGCCGGTCAGGAAAACGAATTGCTCCCACCAGGCGAAACCGGCGAACCAACCCGCCAGGCCGAAATAGTGGAAGCCGATCCCGAATCCGTCGGTGTGCTCCTCGACCACCCGCCCCACACCGTAGAGGAGCGCCAGCCCGCCCGCGAACAGGGCGGCCAGGCCGGTGGTGCCGTTAATATATTCGCGCCGGGTCAACGACATGGCCATGGCGAACGGATACGTGTACATCATGGCCTGAATGCCGACGGTGACCGCGTAGTAGAACGGCACGAACTGGAATCCGCCCAGCCCGTAGAGCTGGCGGGGGGCTTCTTCCTCCAGGCCCAGCAGCAGGACCATGTACAAGGCGATCGACAGCAGGAAGGTGGCGGTCACCACGACTGCGGGGATGATCAGGTAGGTGGCCCGGTTGGCCAGGTGCAGGCGGATGACTTTGACGAGGCGCGGTTTGTGCTTCATTGGCCGGCCGCCTTCCCGCCGTCGCTGGGCCAGACCATTGCCGCCGGGGGCGCCAACCCGGATTCGGCCGCTTGCCGGCGGGTCAGGTGGATCACGAGCTGTTGGAGGGAGACCGCCTCCACGGTCAGGCCGGTCGCGGCCAACGCGCGTTGGTCCTCGGCGGACAGCGCCCCCATGATGGTCAGCGCCAAGTACGGCCCCATCGCCTCTTGCCCAATGACCTCGCGCCCGCGCGCGAACTCCGCGACGGCGGCGGACGGCCCTATCACCCGCGCCGCGCGCCCCAGCAGGCTTTCGCGGTCCTGGTCGATCAGCACGCGCGCGTGGTCCAGCACCACCACGTTGGTGACTAAGGGCGCGACCTCGTCGATCAGGTGGCTGGACAGCACAATGGTCCTCGGGTCGCGCGCGTAGGAGGCGGCCAGCGTCTCGTAGAAAACCTGGCGGGCCATGGCGTCCAACCCCAGATACGGTTCGTCGAAGAACGTGATGTCGGCCCGCGCGGCCAGCCCAATGGTGACGCCGACGGCGGAGTTCTGACCCCGGGACATGCGCCGCACGCGGTGGTTCAGGGGGATCGCCAGGGCTTCGATCAGGTGGTTGGCGAGGGCTTGGTCCCAGCGCGGGTAGAACATGCGCGCGGCTTTGAAGGCGTCGCGGGCGCGCGCGTCGTTGGGGTAGCCCTGCCCCTCGCGGATGAAGCACATGCGTTCCAGCACGGGCGCGTGCTCATAGGGCCGCCGCCCGTAGACCAGCGCCTGTCCCGAGGTCGCCAGGATTTGGGCCGTGATGATCGACATCAGCGTGGTCTTGCCGGCGCCGTTGTGCCCGAACAGCCCGTGGATCAGCCCCTCTTCGAAGTTCATTGAAACGTGGTCCAGCGCCATTGTGCGGCGGTAGCGCTTGACCAGGTCGATGATGGTGACGGCGGCGGTCACGAGCGGCCCCTACAGTCCGCGTCCAGCGCGTTCGGCCGGCGAGGCCAGGCGTCCCAGGTCCCGCACCGCCCCCTTGTCCGCGGAGGTGGCCAGCGCCGCGTAGGTTTTCAGCGCCTGAGATATTGGACGATCCCGTCCGGCCGGCCTATACCCCCGCGTTTCCGCCAGGGTTTCACGCCGGGCCGCCAGTTCCTCGCCGCCCACGTCCAGGGTCAGCTCGCGGCCGGGAATGTCGATGATTATGCGGTCGCCGTCTTCCACCAGGGCGATCAGGCCCCCGCTGGCCGCCTCTGGCGACACGTGGCCAATCGACAGACCGGACGTGCCGCCGGAGAAGCGGCCGTCCGTGATGAGGGCGCATTCTTTGCCCAGACCGCGTCCTTTCAGGAAAGAGGTCGGGTACAGCATCTCCTGCATGCCCGGGCCGCCGGACGGTCCCTCGTAGCGGATGACCACCACGTCTCCGGCCGTGACGCGACCCCCCAAGATGCCGGCGACGGCACCATCCTGGGATTCGAAAACAACCGCCGGTCCCTCGAAATGCCAAATGGACTGGTCAACCCCGGCGGTCTTGACGACCGCCCCGTCCGGGGCCAAGTTGCCGCGCAGAATGGCCAGGCCGCCGTCGCGGGTAAAGGCGTGCGGGACGTCGCGGATTATCCCGGCGGCGGAGTCCAGGTCGAGGTCCGGGTAGCGTTCGGACTGGGTGAACGCGGCGGGCGAGTAGCGGCCGCCGGGCGCGGCGCGGAACATTTCCTCCGCCTCCGCGAGCGCGCGCCCCGAGCGCACGTCCCACAAGCCCAGCCAGGTGTCAACGTCCGGGGAGTGGATGGTGGCGACCTCGCGGTTGAACAGCCCCGCCCTGTCCAGTTCGCCCAGGATGGCGGGGATGCCGCCCGCGCGGTGCACGTCCTGGATCAGGGCGGTGCCGTTGGGCGCCACCTTGCAGACGCAGGGCACGCGGTGGCTGAGCTCCTCGATGTGGTGGAGCGTGAAGTCGACCCGGGCTTCTTGGGCTATCGCCAAAATGTGCAGGATCGTGTTGGTGGAGCCGCCCATGGCGATGTCCAGGGTCATCGCGTTCTGGAAAGCGGCGGGGGTGGCTATGGACAGGGGCAGGACGGATTCGTCTTCGCCCTGGTAGTAGCGCCGGGCCAGTTCCACCACCTGGGCGCCCGCTTTGCGGAAAAGCTTGGCGCGGTCCGTGTGGGTGGCCAGCAGGGTGCCGTTGCCCGGCAACGCCAACCCGATCGCCTCCGTCAAGCAGTTCATCGAGTTGGCGGTGAACATTCCGGAGCAGGAGCCGCAAGTGGGGCACGCGCCCTCTTCGATGGCCGCCAGGTCGGCGTCGGAGACCTGCGGGTTGGCCGATTCGGCGATGGCGCTGATCAGGTCCAGCTTGTCCCGACCGGTCCCGTTCGCCAAGACCGCGCGGCCGCCTTCCATGGGGCCGCCGGAGACGAAAACCGTGGGGATGTTCAGGCGCATCGCCGCCATCAGCATGCCCGGGGTGATCTTGTCGCAGTTCGAAATGCAGATCAGCGCGTCCGCCCGGTGCGCGTTCACCATGTACTCCACGCTGTCCGCGATCAGTTCGCGGCTCGGCAGCGAGTAAAGCATCCCGTCGTGGCCCATCGCGATCCCGTCGTCAACGGCGATCGTGTTGAACTCGCGGGCAATTCCGCCCGCCTCGTGGATGGCCTCGGAGACGATCCGCCCCACCGGCGCCAGATGCGTGTGGCCCGGCACGAATTCGGTGAACGAGTTCGCCACCGCGATGATCGGCTTGCCGAAATCCTCCCGCGCAACCCCGGCGGCGCGCAGCAAAGCCCGCGCCCCCGCCATGTTGCGGCCGGTCATGAGGACGTCGGAACGCAGTTTTGGCATGTGCCCTAGAGTAGCCCTGTGCCCAATCCAACCGTGACGCCAGGCGCGCGCCTGCGCGTGTTGGTGCCGGTCCAAGCGTTGGCGGCCGCCTCCGCTTATGACGAACTTGAGCCAATCGGCTACAAAGCCGGTTGCCCGATGCCGTCCGCCGCCGCCTCCGCCCGCGCCCTGCTTTCGTTGGTGCGCAGCCGGGAGGAGTTCGACTCGGAGTTGGCCAGCGCCCCGGGCCTGGAATACGTCCAGGTTGTCCCGGCCGGCTACGACGGGCTGGCGTCCCGCCTGCCACCGGGTGTCGGCCTGGGCACGGGCCGGGGCTCGAACGGCCAAGTGGTGGCCGAACTCGCGCTGGGTTTGCTGATCGCCGCGTTCCGGCGTTTCGCCGAGGCCGGCGCCGAGGGACGCCGGGGCCGGTTGATGCGCCCGCAAGGACGTTCGGT
>JAITFE010000151.1 GCA_031281585.1 Bifidobacteriaceae bacterium
CGGTTGGCGACGGACGATGCCGTCTGGCTGGTGTCAGCCGCTTGGTTTGGGGGGTTTGGCGCACCTTTCGCCTATGGATGTTGGGAGTCAGGCCGGGGCGGCGTTGGCAGGGTTGGAGCGGTTGATCGGGGTCGGAGCGGATGGCTCGGTTGAAAGGAACTGTTCTACAGTGATCACCGGTTTGCCATACTCGGCGGCCTTCCGAGCCTTTCCCGATTGCGTCCCATGCTCGGCTACGACCAGAAAGTCGCACCGGGTCTTGGTGACGCTACCAACTGGAACCAATCCAACGCTTCGCGCATACGCTTCGATCTCGCTTCGCGTCATGTGATGCCCTCGGGCATCGGTTGCGTCTCCGGTGAAGCAAACGCGCGCACCACGGAAGACGACAGCGGACGGGTCGACCCCACCGGCGTGAACCAGGCCATCCGCCACTTCGTCGCCGAGCACGGGTCGAAGGAACTGAAGACGGCCAAGCAAGGTCGGTGACAACCCGGCCGACTTCTTAGCCACCGATTCGACGCGCGCGGCCAAAGCCTGGCGGATCATCTCGTCGGCGCGCACTTGCTCGCCCGCGATCACCTGGCCTCGGATCAATGCGGAGCTGATGATCTGGCTTAGGGAGAGGACATTGCCGAGGACTGATCCGACGGGCGACGTGGTCCACTCGTCGCGTGACAGCAGGTAGGTGGCCGCGTGGTCTCCGTTCGGCGTTCCGAAAGATGTGCCCCCGGTGCCGCCCCTTCGCTGAAAGATGCGGAGTGCTGCGCTGGCCCGGCGAAGCGCGGAACCCGCGCAGAGATCGGCTCTCTCGGATGGAGTCGCAGCCTCAGGATCGACTGCGATTCCGAGCGGCAACGGTAGCACCATGCCGAGCCGTTTGAGCTCCCAGTCGAGGTAGCCCGTCGTTCGGTCAATGTCGACTCCGACCGGTATGGCCCCCGAGGCCACGCGAGCGAGCACCGACCACGCTTCGGACAACGTCGGCGCGAGTGCGATTTCGTCCATGCTGATCCCGTAAAGCTCACGGGCTCCTGACAGGTCACGTTCCGGATTGACGAGAGTCGAAATGGCGGTGCCGTCTTCGAATGCGAGTGCTATCTCAACGGGTCGCGGTTTCGACCGGGCGTCGTCCGCTCCCACGGTGAGCACGGCGATGGCGACATGCTTCGCGTGGGAGTTGGCCGAAGTCGCGTCGGCGAGGAAACGGGCGACTCGCCGATCAGTTTTCAGGTGCGAGGGCAGCAGCGGCTTGCTGAGAACGAGTCCGTCCATTGACGTGCATCGGCTCAGCGCCACATAGGTTTGTCCAAAAGCAAAGGTTCCGCCAGTCAGATCGACGATCAGCCTGTCGAGAGTGAGGCCCTGGCACTTATGAATGGTGACAGCCCATGCGAGCTTGAACGGTAGTTGCGTGAAGGTTCCGACAGTGACCCGAGTCATTTTCCCAGCCGAATAGCGCGGTTCCGTGACCTCCCAGGTGTGGGGTCTGACCTCCACGAGGCTGCCGTCGTTGAGCATCACATCGACGCGGCCGCCACCCTCCCAGACCCTGGTAATGCGCCCGATCGAGCCATTGACCCACCTCTCCGCCGCGTCGTTGTTGAGGAGCATGATCTGGGCGCCGGTCTTGAAAATGACTTCATTCTCGACGGGCTTGTCAAAGCCACTTATGTCACCGCTGGTCACGGCCTCGTGATGGTAGACCGCGCCGGGGAGGCGTTCCAACGCCTGAACGTTTCGCGCGTTGACAATGCGATTCGTCGGAGCGACCCTGAGCCAGAATTCGTCATCCGGCGGGGCGAAGTCCGCGCGAACTCGGGTGTTGAGCGCGTTGCGCATCTCATCGACCAAGACTCCCTCGCGCACCGCGTTGAGCAATCCTGTGAGTTGGTCGTCGCCGATTTGCCTAAACACTTTCGACAATGACACCGTGCGGAAATGCTTCCTGGTGAACGACGCCGCCGAGAAGAAGTACGGAGTGTCGTAGCGGCTTTCGAGCCACGACTTCTCGCTATCGGGTACGACAGGTGGCAATTGGAACAGATCGCCTACAAGTATCACCTGCACGCCGCCGAACGGTTGGCCTTTGCGCGGCCCAAAGCGGCGCATCGCGATCTCGACTTGGTCGAGGAGGTCGGCGCGAACCATTGACGCCTCGTCAATGATCAGGGTGTCCATGCCCGCGATGACCTTCGCGAAACGATTGGGCCGGTAATCTCCAGAAGCGACGGTGTCCAGGGTGGTGTTCGCGGTGAAGCCAAACAAGCGATGGACGGTCAGTCCGTCAACATTGAGCGCGGCGATGCCTGTGGGCGCGGCGACTACAACCTTGCGGCGCGTGTTCTCCACGAAGTGCCGAACGAGTGTCGACTTGCCTGTTCCCGCCTTCCCGGTAAGAAACATCGAGCCGCCGGACTCCAGGATTTCCATGGCGCTCTTGAACTCGTCAGTAAGTTCAATCCAGGATCTGTCACCCGGCTGGTCGGCGATCGGGCGGATAGCTTGCGTTGTCGCGTCTCCCATGTGTCGCGCTGGCGCGGCATGGTCAGCCATTGGTACGGAAGCCCGTGACTCGGCACTGTATGCCGCAACCTGGTCGAAGACCGTTCCTGGAAGATGTGTGATGATCTGGCGAAGCGGACCGTCGTAACCTTTCCGTCCGAATCCCACGACGGCGACATTCCTTCCCAGGTCGTCGATCCCGAGAGAACCGATCATCGGGGGAGACGCCGGCCGCCAAGAGTAGGTGTACCCGTGGCAGTCGCTCGAGGGACTGAGTTCGGCAGCCCAAACGGGCAGTTGACCGTCGCTGCCGAGGAGCATTCCATTGTCGGAGAGGTACTGCACCTGGACTATCGGGGTGGTCTCCGGCTCTGAGGGGATCGCGGCCGCCGCCGGCGGCGGCACGAGGGGGGAAATCGGCGATGAACACGGGATGCGCATGCGCCAGGCGTGGAGTGCGTCAACGAGTGCGCCCGCGTCGCGCCTGGACTCGCGCCGGAAATACACCAGCGTTGTGCTGGTGCGGCTCTCAATGACTATCTGACCGTTCGTGAACAGCGACGCCTGTTTCATCGCGACGCTCAAGATGTCTGAAAGCGGTATCCGCACAGCTGCAACTCCAAGCGCGCTTCGCCCCATGGCGTTGGTTGCTGTCACCGTCAGCGCGAAGCCGTCCAGCGCTACGCGAGTGCCGTAGAAGTCCAGGAGCAGGCTCTCAAGGTGGCCGTCGTTCACGATTTCAGTGTGTCAGAAGCCCGCTCCGGCGCGGAACGGCCTTGTTGAACCAGCACGCTGTCAGGCCCGCATCAAGAACCCTGGTCGAAAACCTGAGCAAGTCGAGGTCAACTTGTCAGGCCCGTTCGCATCTTGGGACCGCTCCAGTCAGGGGATCACGGTTCAGGTGTTGAGGTGGTTCGGCAGCCGGTCGATCACCAGGTCGGCAGCTTGGTCGATATCGTAGCCGCCCGGTGGGGAGGCTGTGAGCGGCGAGATGTCGTTCCGGAATTGAGGGTTCGCGAGCTTGACCCGCAGGTTGGCGATGGCGCGCGGACGGGTCAGCCCTTCGGGACGGTAGGGCGCGAAAGCCGTCAGCACAGACGATATGGGGGTCGAGGTTGAGCGTGGTTAGGGCCAGCCAAAGGTCGAACAGGTCGCGGCCTTTGGAGCGTTGGTAGAGCGCCCTGATCTTGGTGGCGACCAGTTCGGCGGGTTGGAAAGTGGTGACTTCCGCCGAACCGCGCCACCACGACGACCCGACCTGGAAGGGCAGGCGGGCCAACGCCAGGGCTGGGGAGCGTTCATGCGTGTTGACCTCGATCTTGATCTTCAGTGGGAGGTCGTCATCGGTCGTGGTCTTCCAGACCACCTTCGGGTGGAGCCGCAGAACGCTTGACGTCGTGAACCCCAGTTCTCTGCCGAGTTCCCCTAGCGCGGTGACTAGTGGGCCGATCCCGCCGGCTGTGGTGCGGACGTAGTCGAGGTCTTCGCTGTAACGCAACGGCCCGGGCAGGTGCAGTTTGTGCAACGCCGTGCCGCCGCGGAACACGAGTTCGCGGCCGAGGCAGGGGTGGGTGGCTATCTCGCAGATCGCTCTGGACAACAGAAGGTCTTGTTCCACCTGGGACGGGAGCGGCCATGGGTGGGTCGCGGACCATTCGCGGACGGCCAGTTCGGAGATCATGCGTCTAGCTCCAGGTCTGTGTTGATGCGCAGGTTCCAGTCTTTGTCGACCGGTCCTTGGCGGGCGCCGCCTGGGGAGAGCAGGGAGGCGGTGGGACCGCGGCCAGCGGCGGCGGGCCTCAGCTTGTCGAGGCCCTTCGTGGCGGTGTGGTTGGCGAGGATCCAGCCCACCCGGCGCACAGCCGCAGCCGGATACAACTCCGCGATGGCGACCAGCCTCGCCGCGTCGATCCCATCGTCTGCCGCCAATTCGACGATGACGTTCGCTGCGTTGTCGATCCCCCCCGCCCGGGGCGGCTCGGCGGCCACGTCCAAAGCGGTCGCCTCCCGGCTGGAGACCGGCACGTCCCCGGCCGCCACACGGCGGGCAACCACCGGAATCCGGGCAATGCTCGCGCGGGTGTAGAACTCGACTCTAGCCCGCCCAATCTGCCGGCCCTGGGCGTGTTTGGAGCACGCCACCTGGAACGTTTGGGGCGCGTGGTGGGCAGCGCCGTGAATCTGTGCGGCCGAGAGCCACCCCACATAGTAAGAGGCCCCAAGATGAACCATCCACGCCCCGATGTATTCGATCGCGGGATACGACCCCAGGCCGCGATGCTGGGAGGGGACTGGCACCCACAGCCCCCTGGCCGGGGCAACCCACTCGCCGCGGGCCATCGGCGCGCGCAACCGGACCCGCACCTGGTTAGGCGGGATGCCCAGGAGCCGGGCGGCATCGGCGGTGGTCAAGGCCGGCCGGCCGCGCGCCAACGCCCAGTCCGCCAACCGGGGTGCGGGGACCGCCTCGGCAGCCGCTGTGGTATTCACATCGTCTATCGTTACACAGATAGTAACTATCGGCAATTGAAGCACTGTCGGCAAGCCTGGAGGGATCCGGGCATCTTGCGTTTCCGGGCGCAGGAGTCCGCCCGCTCTCCACCTGCTGGTGGCCGGCGGGGCCGCGCCGGGTTGTGCGGTCTAGGCCGATAGGCTGGAGGCCCACCCCGAGCGTTGGCTGAACGGGCGGCATCGGCCAAGTTGCCGGCCGGGCCGGCTGGGAGAGAAATGATGAGAGACCCGGAACAGACGATCGGCAACCTGATCGACAAGCAGGGTGTGGCGTTTATCGCGTCCGTGGGCCCAGACGGGTACCCGAACATGAAGGCGATGCTCCCGCCCAGGCGGCGCGAGGGAATCAAGACGTTCTGGTTCACCACCAACACCTCGTCCATGCGGGTGGCCCAGTACCGGGAGAACCCCAAGGCCAGCGTTTACTTCTACGACAAGCGCTTCTTCCGGGGCGTGATGCTGAAAGGCGCGATGGAGGTGCTGACGGACGCCGCGACGAAGGAGTTGATCTGGCAAGAGGGCGACACCATGTACTACCCGGGCGGGGTGAGCGAGCCTGACTACTGCGTTCTGCGGTTCACGGCTGCCTCGGGCCGCTACTACGCCAACTTCAAATCGGAGGACTTCGAAGTCTAGGGCGGTCCGTGTCCTGCTTCGCCGCCCTTCGGTCAATGGTCACCACCACCGAGCCGGGCTGCGGCACGGGCTCACGGTGGCCATTGAGACGCACCAGGCGCGCGGCCGCGTCCACGACGGCGACACAGACACCATGCACGATGCCGTCCACAAGGGCTGGCGACGCGACCTCGCCGAGGGCCGGTCTTCGGTCTTGGCGGCAGACGACCGCCGCGCCGTCGCGGTGCCAAACGACCGCGCCCGCGAAGACCGCATCCAGGCGGGTGCAGCCGATCCGGGCCGGAGTGCCGGCCCGGCCGAGGGCGTGTCCGCGTCGGTTGGCGACGTGGTCATCACCCGCCGCAACGCCGTAGCTGGGTCCACCTCCGCCAGGGAGAGGAGCAGCGTGGCGTGAAGGCCGCCGCTGTCGGCGAGTTCGACGATGAGGTTGGCGGCGGAGTCGGTCCCGGCCACCCAGGGCGGTTCTGCCCCAACGTCGAGGGCTGTCGCCTCGCGGCTGGACGCCCGCAGGTCGTCGGCAGCCACTCTGCGCGCAATCACCGGGATCCGGGCAACGTCGGCGCGGGTGTGGAACTCGACCCTGGCCCGACCGCCCCTGGGGTGATCACACGGCTTATCGTCAAGAAAACCGTCACGATAAGTCGATGGAGACACCACTCGATGCCAGAATCCCGGCAGGCCCGGTTACGGCCGGTTACGAGGCGGAGACTGTGGAGCTCCTGCTCCTGGCCGAAGAACTGGCCAGGCGAGAAGCCGGCCAGGATCGTTACGACGCTTCGCCAATTCGGCTGGCGGCCAGTTGGTGCCGGCAAGTGTGCCGCTGGGTGCGCAGCGGCCCTACCACTTGAAGTCAGCCGGGCCCCACGGCGGCGCGTATTACCGTTCCGGCGCGGACAACTTACAGACCAGGTCCAGCATGGTCGACGAACTGGTGGTCCGGCAATCCGCGAGGCGGCCCCGAGCGGCGCGGGTTTTCGATCGCGACGCATTCGCCGACGGCGGGCCTGCTCGCCAAGGGTCCGCTGACCCGCCGCCTCGCCCTCAGCTACAATCGAAGCCGCATGCGGGCGCGGTGAATCGGTCACAGTGCGCCCCAGCGCATGCGCCGGGTTCTCAATGAGTCTGGAAGGGCCACAATATGCCAACGCCGCTTTTCGCTGCACTGCTAATCGCCGCGCCGACCGTCTTTGGTGCAATCACTGGAAATGTCGCCGCTGCCGCTATCGCGCTGGCGCTGGTTCTCGTCGCCGACCCGATCATCTGGAAGGTCCGCAAGGATCGCTATTTTGGGTCGGAACAGTTCCAGGCGTTGCGCGCACAAGTGGCATCACTTGTCATCGAACACAATGACGTCGCTCAGTATGTGGATGAGATTCGGTCAGAGGGATCGTTCGAAATAGGCGCGTCCGCCTCGGGTCGTCATGCGCACTTGGCGACGTTCGAGAACACCTCCGCATGGAGGAACCGACGCGACCGCAACCTCGTCGAATACGCGCCGCACGTGCATAACGCGTCCCTCCAGGTCGTGCGCAACGCGAGCATGGACCCGATCAAGTACCTCATGAAGTACTTCTCTATCAAGGCGGACAAGCCGACTCTGGCCGACGTTCAGCGGGTGGCGGGGTCCATCTCCCGATTGGAGAATGCCGTCTTCAACCTGAAGGAGCGTGAGAGGGACATCACGTCGAGGATCAACCCGCCCGCGTTCATTCTTAAGCGATACGCTGCTGAGTTCTGGCACCAGATCGGCGTCCATCTGTCGCCCATTTCAGTGCCCTATCCGGAGTACAAGTTCCAGTACGTGTCGGCAGGTGGCAACAGCAGCCAGGAATCGGTCATTCGACTTGACACGCCTGCGCTTGACGTACTGTCCGCGACGCTTGCGGACAAGATTCGCTGGGCGAAATCGGCTGCTGGCCAGCGCGCGCTGATGACAGCCAGATTGCGCGAGCAAATCAAACAGCGCGACCGGTACACGTGTTTGCAGTGCGGCGTTTCCCTCGCTGCTGAGCCCCATCTGCTGCTCGAAGTCGACCACATCATGCCTGTGTCCAGAGGTGGTCTCAGCACTCCCGAGAACTTGCAGACGCTATGTTGGCGTTGCAACCGATCAAAAGGTGCCAGGATCGTGGCCTAGCCCTCTTGCCGCAACACCCCGCATCGCCGGCGTTCGCGGTGATTGTTGAGGCGCTTTCCGCACGTATCCAGAGCCATGATCCTTTGAGGCTTCGCTTCGGCGGCCACGGGCGTCAAGCGCCTAGGGCACCCGCCAAGTCGGCGAGCGCGTGCTCAGGCCTGGTGTCCGAGTGCCCAACATCAGTAGCCAAGTGACGAAGGCTGGCGCCCAGGACCGCCGGCCGGAGAGGGGCGCTGGTGCGCTCAACAGAGAATGGGATTGAACGGGATCAGCCAAAACAATCACTTGATCTGGTAGCACCGCCGCTCTTTGTTCAATTCAGGGGCGGCAGTTTGTTCGACTCAAGGGCGGCAGATGGCTATCACCAAGTATCTGGACACGCATCAGGTGTTCACGGCGGCCGACTTCGCGGCGGCCTTCCCCGGTAGCGTGACGGACGTGAACCTGCTGGCGCGGGCAACACGGTCGGGTGCTGTGGACCGCGTGCGGCAGGGTCTGTATGTGTCGAAGAGCGGCCAATTCAGCGGCGCGCAGGCCGACCCGATCTACGTGGCTGCGGCGGCGGCCGATGACGCCGTGTTCTGCTTTCTGCCCGCCCTGCAACTCCACGGGGTGCTGCACAACGCGGTGAACGTCACGCAGTTCTACAGCGGGCGCCAAATCTCGCGGTTCGAGTACGCCGGGCAGGCCTATGCGCCGCGCCGCCGCCGCCCCAAGGGACTTCTTGTTGAAATCCTGGGCAGCAAGCAGGTTCTTTTCGATAGCTTTGCGAGGGAGTCGGCCACCGCTGACAGCGCGCCTGAGGCCTTCGATGTTTCCGAAGCCGACTTAGCGAAGCAAGTTGTCGCCGCCGAGCGTCAACGCCTCTTCTCGCCGTCTGGCTGAGGGCAACACCCCGAACGGGCGGCGGGCGCGCTGTCTGCGGACGCCGGCAAACCCGTTGTCCAGCCGACCCCGTCCCTGCGAGGTGTTGAAAGGCAAGTTGATGCTTGCATATAATGACACCCGTGGGCGATGTCTACAAAGCGCTAGCGGACGGGACGCGGCGGCTCATCCTTGACGAATTGGCCGAGCGAGACGGCCAGACGCTGTTCGAATTGTGCGGGCGCCTCGCCGCGCGCCACCAGATAGCCTCGACACGGCAGGCGATCTCCCAGCACCTCGCTGTGCTTCAGGAGGCGGGCCTGGTTCGATCCCGGAAGGACGGCCGCACCAGGGTTTTTCGCCTCGACACCCGACCTTTGATAGAAATCGCCGAACGTTGGCCGATCAACCTAAAGGAACCCCAACCATGAGCATCCGCATCCGAGTCACGTCCGTGTTTGTCGACGACCAATCCAAGGCTCTGGCGTTCTATACCGGCGCGCTCGGCTTCCTGCCCAAGATGGACCGGCCGGTCGGCGAGTTCCGCTGGCTCACGGTGGTTGCCTCCGGCGACGAAGACGGCCCCGAGTTGCTGCTCGAGCCGAACCAGCACCCGGCCGCCCAGGCGTACCAACGGGCCCTGGCCGCAGACGGGATCCCGGCCGTGCAGTTCGAGTCGCGTGACGTGCAAGCCGACTTCGAGCGCCTGTCCGCCCAAGGCGTGCGCTTCACCCAGCCGCCGGTCCAAATGGGGCCGGTCATGACCGCGGTCCTGGACGACACGTGCGGCAACCTCGTTCAACTGGTCAGCCCGCCGGCCGCCTGAGACGCAGAACTCGCGCGGAGTCGCTGCCCCGGACCTGCGGGCGAGTAGGCCGTTGTCCCCTGAGCGGCCGCCGGGCTGAACTCTGGCCCGTCACACGGCGACGTTGCCGTTGGCAGGGCTCAGCGGCTCCCTCGGCCGGGTTCGGTTGGGCGTGCCGGCCCGGCGACCAGCGCCCGGCGGGAGGAGATCACGCCCGTGTCGAAGCCGGCCAGGTGCAGGCCGCCGTGGAAACGGGCGTGCTCAATCTTGAGACAGCGGTCCATCACGACCTTCAGACCCGCCCGCGTGGCCAATTCCGCCGCCTCCTCATGCCAGGAGCCCAGTTGCAGCCACAGCACGCGCGCGTCAGCCGCGACCGCCTCCCGTGCCACCCCCGGCAGGTCGTCATGGCGGCGGAACACGTCCACGATGTCCGGTTTGACCGGCAAGTCTGCCAACGCCGGGTAGACCGGCCGCCCCAGGATCTCGCTGGCCCTGGGGTTGACGAAGAACACCTCGTAGGGGGTCGAGGACAGCAGGTAGGTCGCCACGAAGAAGCTCGACCGAGAGGGGTTCGGCGAGGCCCCAACCAGCGCTACCGTCCGCGCCGCCGCCAGAATCTCATAGCGCTCGGCGGCGTCCGGCGGCTGCCACGGCCCGCTCGAGAGGGCCGACCTCCGCCCCTCCGCCCCGCCGATGCCGTCTCCGCCGCCGACCGCCCCCGGTCCGGCCACCGCGCCCACCCCCGGTTCGCCCTTCGCGCCCGCGCCGCCGATGCCGACCGCCCCCGGTCCGGCCACCGCGCCTACCCCCGGTCCGCCTTCCCCGCCCGCGCCCGGTCCGCCCTTCGTGCCCGCGCCGCCGATGCCGTCTCCGCCGCCGACCGCGCCCACGCCCGGCCCGTGCACGCCAGCCCCGCCGCTCACCGCGACATCACCGCCCCGGCAGGCCCGGCCGGCCCGACCGCCTTGGACAGCGCCTGGTCGATGTCCCACAGGATGTCCTCCGGATCCTCCAGCCCCACCGAGACTCGGATCAGGTCCGCAGACGCGCCCGCCGCCTCCAACTGGGCGTCGGTCAACTGCCGGTGGGTGGTAGACGCCGGGTGGATGACCAGCGTCTTCGCGTCACCCACATTCGCCAGATGGCTGGCGAGGCGCAGGTTCTCAATGAACCGCTCCCCGGCGGCGCGGGCGTCCGCGGCACCGGACGGCCTCAGCCCGAACGCCAGCACGGAGCCGGGCCCGGCCGGCAGGTAGCGCCGCGCCCGCTCGAAATGCGGGTGCGATTCCAAGCCCGCCCAATTGACGTATGCCACGCGCGGGTCGGCCTCCAGCCATTCGGCCACCGCCCGCGCCCCCGCCAAATGGGCGTCCATCCGTTGCGGCAAGGTCTCAACCCCCTGCAGCAATTGGAACGCCGATTGGGCTGGCAGCGCCGGCCCAATGTCCCGCAGTTGCTCCGCCCGCAGCTTCGTCAAGAACCCGTACTCGCCGAAGTTCCCCAGCCAACTCAGGCCCCCGTAGGCGGGCACCGGCTCCGTCAGCTGCGGGAACCTCCCGTTCCCCCAGTCGAACCGGCCCGATTCGACCACCACGCCGCCCAACGTTGTGCCGTGCCCGCCCAGGAACTTGGTGACCGAGTGGATCACGATGTCCGCCCCATGCTCTATAGGCCGGCACAGGTACGGCGTGGCCAGCGTGGCGTCCACGATCAGGGGCACCCCGGCGCCATGCGCCGCCTGGGCCAGCCCCTCGACGTCAGCGATCAGCCCGGAGGGGTTCCCTATCATTTCCACGAAGAGCGCCTTCGTGTTCGCCCGGATGGCGGCGGCGAAGTCGCCCGCCTCAGCCCCGTCCACAAACGTCACCTCCACGCCGAACCGCCGCAGCGTCACGTCGAGTTGCGTCACCGTCCCCCCGTACAGTTGCGCCGACGCCACAATGTGGTCGCCTTGCCCCGCCAATGCCGCGAAGGTTATGAATTCGGCCGCCATGCCCGATGCCGTCGCCACCGCCCCCAGCCCCCCGTCCAGCGAGGCGAGCCTCTCCTCGAGCGCCGCCACTGTCGGATTGCCGATCCGGGAGTAGATCGACCCGTACTTTTGGAGCGCGAAGAGGTTGGCGGCATCGGCGGCGTCTTGGAAGACGAACGCGGCCGACTGGTAGATGGGCACGGCGCGGGCCCCCACCACCGGATCCGGGATGCCGCCCGCGTGCAGGGCGCGGGTGCGAAAACCCCATTGTCGGTCGCTCACACGGCCACCTCTTCTCGAATCTTGGGCGCCGCCCGGCGGTGGGCCAGGGCGGCCTCAATGCGGTCGATGGCCTCCGCGTTCTGCAGGGAGGTCATGTCGCCCAGCGGTTTTGAATCGTGCAACTCGCCGAGCAGGCGGCGCATGATCTTCCCGGAGCGGGTGCGGGGCAGATCCGGCACCAGGAGCACCTGCGCGGGTTGGGCCACCGGCCCTATCCCGTCCCGCACGTGCGCCCGCAATTCCCCGGCGGCGTCCAGGGAGGCCTGATGCCAGGTGTCCAAGTCCCCGGCCGGGCCGGGCGGCGTGGTCGGGATGACGAACGCGACCGCGACCTGGCCTTTGATCGGGTGGTCCACGCCGGTGACCCCGGCCTCCCGGACGAACGGGTGGGTGACCAGCGCGGATTCGATCTCGATGGTGGACAGCCGGTGCCCGGCCGCGTTGATGACCTCGTCGAGCCGCCCCAGGATCCACAGGTATCCGTCCGCGTCAATGGCGGCGCCGTCGCCCGCCAGGAAGTAGCCTTGGGCCTCGTCGCCCCGGCCTGCGAACTTGCGCCAGTACGAGTGGAGGTAACGGCCGGGGTCGCCCCACACGGTCCGGGCCATCGCGGGCCACGGGCGGGTGATGACCAGATAGCCGCCCTGGCCTGGGGGAACGGGCCGGGCGGCATCGTCCACCACGGCGACCTCCAAACCGGGCAAGGCGAACGTGGCGGAACCGGGTTTGAGCGGCGTGGCGCCGGGCAGCGGCGAGACGATCGTGGCGCCGGTCTCCGACTGCCACCAGGTGTCCACGATCGGCGCGCGGCCGCCGCCGATCTTCTGGTGGAAGTAAACCCAGGCCTCCGGGTTGATCGACTCGCCCACGGTGCCGAGCAGCCTGAGGGAGGACAGGTCGTATTGCGGCGGCGGCCCGTCCGGGAAGCGGGCGGCCAACATGCGGATCACCGTGGGGGCGGTGTAATAGATGGTGACGCCGTAGCGTTCGATGATCTCGAAATGCCGGGCCGCGTGCGGCGTGTCCGGCGTGCCCTCGTAGATCACCTGGGTCAGCCCGTTCGCCAGCGGGCCGTAGATCTCGTACGAGTGGGCCGTCACCCAGGCCAAATCCGCGGTGCACCAGTGGACGTCGTCCGGTTTCGCGTCGAAATGCGCCCAATGGGTCCAGGCCGTCTGAACCAGGTAGCCGCCCATGGTGTGGACCAGGCCCTTCGGGCGGCCGGTGGTGCCGGAGGTGTAGATGATGAAGAGCGGGGTTTCGGCGTCGAAAGCCGTTGCCCGATGCCGTGGGCTGGCGTTCCCGACCACCTCATGCCACCAGAGGTCCCGGCCGGGCGTCCAGGGGACCTCCTGGCCGGTGCGGCGGACCACCAGGACGTGCTCCACGTGGTCCAGGCCTTCGGCGGCGGCGTCGGCCGCCCCTTTGATCTGGGTCTTGACGCCCCTGCGGAACTGGCCATCGGTGGTGACCAGCAGCTTCGCTTTGGTGTCCGCCAGGCGGAAGCGGACGGCATCGGCGGAGAAACCCCCAAAGACCAACGAGTGGACGGCCCCGATCCGGGCTATCGCGAGTGTGACGATGATTGTTTCCGGGATCACCGGCAGGTAGACCACCACGCGGTCGCCCTGCCCCACACCCATCGCCTCGAGGGCGTTGGCGGCCTTTGAGACCTGCTCCAGCAGGTCGGCGTAGGTCAGCGTGCGGCGGTCACCCGGTTCGCCCTCGAAGTGGATCGCCGGTTTGCCGCCCAGGCCAGCGGCCACGTGGCGGTCCACGCAGTTGGCCGCGACGTTGAGCTTGCCGCCCGCGAACCATTCGGCCTGCGGCACCGTCCAGTCCACCACCTGGCCGTCTTGTTCGACCGGCCTGGGCGGGGACCAGGAGTGCGCGGTGTGCCAGGGCTTTTCCCAGGTCAGCCGCCGGGCGGCGCGTTCCCAGAACCCCACCGGGTCCGCCGCGCCCTGGGCCGACAGCCGCGCCAGTTGGGCCGCGTCTATGTTCGCCTGCGCCGCGAACGCGGGCGGCACCTGGTAGAGGCGCGTCTCGTTTTGCAACGGGGTGATGGTTGAGGTCATGGTTCGGCTTTCGGCCCGGGTGGTCGGCTGGCAAAGCCTACAAGCGGGCGCGTGGCCTGCGGCCCGAGTGTTAAGGCGAAATCGGGGACGGTACCTGTTTCCGGCGAGCCGGAAACCGGGACCGTCCCCGTTTTCGCGTTTCTCGGTTGGGGCTGGGGACTCAGTCCCCAGCCCCAACCTTCATCTGCTGTTGTCTTCTATCGGTTTGGGAGTTGATCAAGCGGAGAACCAGTGTTCAAGTTCGCGCGGATTCTTCCGCCGTCATCTCAACGCCCGCCGACTTGGTGAACCGTGCCGTTGTTCACTTCCTGGTCAGGATGACGGCCCGGCGGCGGTACGCCGCGCAGCCTATCCCGACAAGGAGGAACACCAGAGCGGCGCCTGCAACTGGTCGCAGCTCGGAACCGGTGATGGGCAACTGATCCGTGGGCTTGTCCGTCGGCTGATCCGTCGGCTTGTCCGTGGGTTGATCCGTTGGTTCATCGGTGGGTTGGTCCGTCGGTTCGTTCGTTGGCTGGTTTGTGGGTTGGTCCGTCGGCTCGTCGGTCGGTTGGTCCGTCGGTTGGTCCGTCGGCTCATCCGTCGGCTCATCCGTCGGCTCATCCGTTGGTTGATCCGTCGGCTGATCGGTCGGCTGGTCCGTTGGTTGGTCCGTCGGCCCGTCCCCTGGGTCGGGTTGAGGTTCCACCGCCAAAGACGCCAGCGCCGAGATCAGTTCCTTGACGGCGGCGTCGACTTGCGCCTGGGTGGCCGAGGCGTCGGCCAGCACTTGTTCGGCATCGGCGAGTTCGGCTTGCAGGTCGGACCAGGAATCGGCCGTGTAGACGTCATCCGTGTTCGATAGAGCCGCCACCGTGTTGTACAGGTACTGCAGCACTGACGAATCGACCGCTGGTTCCTTGGGCGTCAAGCCGTTCAGGGCGGCGTCCAAGGCCGCAAACGCGGCGTCGATCTCCTCCTGAGTCGCGTTAGCCGAGGCCAGAGCCGCTTCAGACGCTTCCAACGCGTCCGTTAGCGCCTCCACCGACTGGTCGGTGAAGCCGTCCAACTTGGGGGTCAGGGCGTTGCCGACCGCGACCAGAGCCTCAAGAGCAGACCGGCTGACCGGCACCGTGAACAACTGCAAGTCGCGCACCCGGACGTCGCTTTGGCCGAACACGATGTAGATGTCGTGCGTGCCGGGCGCGATCGGATCGGTCACGTCCACGTCGACCGTGGTGTAGCCGATCTCCCGACCGGAGACGTCAGCAGCAGTCGTTCCCCCGGGGATCAGGTACGCGGCACTGCCCGTGGACTCGAAAGCCGCCGAACCCAGAAGCTGCCCGTCAGGCGCGTCCAGCCGCAATTCGAGAGACGAGGCCCCGTTGGTCGAGGCGACGGTCAAAGTGACCCGCTTGGCCATCCCGTTGAACTCCACGTCGTTCAGCGCTGTCCACGCTCCCGCCTTGCGCGACATCACGGTGTAGTAGCCATTAACCAACTCATCGGCGGCCAGTCCGGCCACGGTGTTGGCCTTCGAGGACTCGCGATAGGTCACGTCCGACGAGGCGAAGCTGGTGTCGAACACATTGACCGGAGCGGTCGTCGCGTCGATTGAGCCGATCTCCCCGCCCTGCACGGCCAACGTGGTTGACGTCGGCAAGCTGGCGCTTGATCCGCCTGCGGCAATCGTGTAGGTGCCCGTTTCCACCACGAAATCGTTCTTGGAAACATCCCAGAGCTGTGTGGCCTGAAGGTTGATCGGCACTTCCGCGATGATCGTCGCGCCAGCCGGCACGGTCACTTTCTCGAAGCCGACCAGCTTGCGCTGGGGAGCGGCGT
Organism: Bifidobacteriaceae bacterium; assembly: GCA_031281585.1. Taxonomy (NCBI): domain Bacteria; kingdom Bacillati; phylum Actinomycetota; class Actinomycetes; order Bifidobacteriales; family Bifidobacteriaceae; species Bifidobacteriaceae bacterium. The sequence continues at coordinate 15,615 of JAITFE010000151.1, forward strand.
CGCCGTAGGACGAGCCGGGGTTGGTCGCGTACACCTGGACCACGGTAGAACCAGCCTTGGTCCCAGTGTTCGCGACCTTGACGCTGGCGACTTGGGTGCCGTTTCGAGTCGCGACGGAGATCTCGTCATAGGTGAACTGGGTGTAGCCCAGGCCGTACCCGAACGGGTAGGTCACATCCGCGTCCGTGTACATGTAGGTCAGTCCCGTCTCGACCGGGTCGCCGTTGGACATGTCGACCGTGAAGCGCGGGTCGAGGGTCTCCAGGCTGATCGTGGCGTTCTGCCCCTCCGGGATCGAGTATTCGTCGATCGGCGGCAGAGCCGAATCGTCCGCGTACCAGGTGCTAGTCAGCCGGCCCGAAGGGCTGGCAGCGCCAGACAGGATGCGCCCCAGGGCATAGTTGCCGTACTGGCCGCCGTCAGCCGCGTACAGGATGGCCCCCACATTCGGATTGTCCTGGATTTCCTGCACTGCGACTGGATAGTTCGCGGAGACAACCACAATCGTCCGCCCGGGATAGGCTGCGGCGACGGTTTCGACCAGATCATATTGTTCCTCGCCAACACGCAATGAAGAACGATCCGCGCCTTCGCTGGAGCTATTCCGAGCGGGTGCTCCGATGACTACCACCGCATAGGACTGCGGCGTTGCTGCCGCCACCGCAGTCGCCCCGGCCGCCCGCGTCTCCTCAATGTAGAACTTCGTTTCGGCGGTGTTGAGCGCTGCGGCGTTGGCGGCGTTGCTCAACACGGCAGTGGCTCCAACCTGGCCAGTCGCGGGATCGACGGTCAGGTAGCGGCCAGCGGTGTAGTAGGTCCTCTCGAAGCCGCCCCCGAACGATTCGCTGAAACTTCCGAGGACGAATGACACGGTGCCGTCTGCATTGTGCTGGATGCGCACGCGGTACGGCAGGGTCGTTGAACTGGTTCCGAGTTGCTCTGTGCCGCCCACGTTGACCGAATTCTGCGCGTAGCGCACCCAGCGGCTATTGCCTTGAGAAAGGAGGCTATATGCTCCTTGCCCCCAGGAGAAGAGTTCGAATCCGGTGGCCTGGGACTGCGTGTCTCCGTCTGCAGTCAACGCCGGCGCGGTGCCGGTGCCGTGCGACAGATACTTCCCGTTGGACGCCGACTTGAGCGAAATGACGCTGCCGTCATTGGCGCTGACGGTGTTTGCGAACGCGGCCTCAATCCCCTGAACAGGAGTGAGCCCGGACCCCTGAATCGCCGGCGACGCATTTGCATATGCGGCCCGGAAATGGGCGTCGGAAAGCGGGCCAACGACAGCCACATCGCTGTCAGCGGCGAGCGGAAGGAGGTTTCCCGTGTTCTTCAGCAGGACGATGCTTTCTTCGGCCGCCCTCAAAGCCACATCCTGGTGCTCTGAGACCGTGTAGTTTACGGGGGTTTGGCTGGCCGCCGAACCGCCAACGAACGGGTAGTCGACCGGGTACCCCGAACTGTCGCGCTCGTTAAAGAGACCGTTTCGGATCAGCGAGGTGAGGTTCGCTCGTGCCACCTTCTCCACGTCGGCCCAGGTCACTCCGTAAAGCCCCTTGTCAATGCCGTCTATTAGAGTGGCGAAAGGCGCGTTATTGCCTTGGTTTACCCAAATCGCGCCCTGTTCGGCGACCATGAACAGCGAGGTGGCGTCCTCAACGCTCGCCGTATAGCGCAGGTCGAACCCGTTGCTGAAGGCGTTGTCAACGTTGATTCGCCGGTCAGCGCCGTTGTCTGGGACGGTGTAGAGGCTTCCCGCACTGCCCCAAGGAGTTAGGTCCTGGGCATAGTTGATCAGCGGCGAAAGCCCGTTCGGCACGCCGTTGGTACGGCCGTAGGTGGTGAGCATGCCGCCAATCGCGCCGGACTCAAAGCCCTTGAGGGCCGGTTGGACATAGTATTCCATCAGCGTGCGCGCGCCGACGTCGTTGCTCGAGTTCAGCCGGAACCACTGGGCGAGGTACGAGGTGTAGTGCTTGGTGTCCACCATCGCCTTGGTCCAAAAGCCACTGTCGTTCCCCTGCTCGTCAATCCCAGAAATGCCCCTGGACATGAGATCCACAAACTGGCTGGCAAGTTCCGCGTCCTCTCCGAAGCCCTCATCCAGCCGGCCGCTCAGCGGATTGATTCGAACATCTTGAAGGGGCGCGCTGACCATGATGTTGGCCGCGCTGATGCTGGAGAGGAAGTTCTCCTGGTAGAGCTTTTCGTCGCCGATGACAGTGCCGATATCGCTGGCGAGGTCTTTGCTCCAGGTCTGTCCAACGGCCAGCGGAGCCGGGAAATAGGTGGAGATGCCGTACAGCCCCTCACCCCAGACCTGGGAGCCCGGCACCACTTTGCCGGTGTTGGGACCTGTCTTGATGGAGTAGTCGCCACGGGTGGAGTTTGCCCAGCGAACTATGCCTTCCTTGTCCACGTAGGCGATGAGGGTGTCCAGGTAGGCGTCGAGGTGCTCCGGTTCGCCGTCGAACAGGGGCATCCCGTCATACGTTCCGCCCACTTGGGTGGCGAAGGTGATGTCCGCCTGGGCGGGCGTAGACACCGTGAGGCCGGGCAAACCCACGCCCAGCGACAGAGCCAGCGCGACGGCTCCGACTCCCGCCCAAGAGCGGCGGCGGCGCCGCGCCCTTGTAGTTGCCGCAATTCCTTGTTTCATGAGGATCCTTTCATCCTGTGGTTGAGTGCCTTTTGCTATTCAGTTGAACGGCGGGCCTGGTGGGGCGCGAGGCCCGTCAGCCTTTGACGGCGCCTGCGGTCATGCCCTCCACGATTCGACGGTGAAGCGCTATGTAGATGACAATGCTGGGAATGACGGTGATGACCACGGCGGCGATCATGCCCACGTAGTCGGTGGAATAGCGGCCCTGGAAGGTTGTCAAGCCGACCGGCAGGGTCATCTTGTCCGGATCGGACAAGAAGATCTGCGGGAACAGCAGGTCGTTCCAGGCCGTGATGAAAGTGATGACGGCGACAGTGACCAGGGCGGGCATCGCCGTTGGGCAGATCACCCGGAGGAAGGCCGTGAAGACTGAGCAGCCGTCCATGATGGCCGCCTCCTCCATCTCATGCGGGATGGCTTGGAAGAACCCGCTCAAGATGAAGATGGCGATGGGCATGGCGAAGACGACGTGGGGGATGATGACTGCGGGGAAGGTGTTGATCAGCCCCAGAGTCTTGAACATGGAGAACAGCGGGACAATGGTCGCGTGCATCGGGATGGTCATGCCGAGCAGGAACAACCCCAGGACGGCCTTGGACAGTCGCCAGCGCAACCGGGTGATCCCGTAGGCCGCCATCGCCGAGAGGACGGTGGTCAGGGCCACCACCGCGACCGCCACAATCGCGGAGTTGATGAAGTACCGGGCGATCTTGCCTTCGGTCAGCGCGCGGGAAAAGTTGTCCAGGGTCGGGTTCGCGGGCAGCGACCAGGGGGACGCGAACAATTCTTGGCCGGTCTTGAAGGAGTTCAAGACCAGCCAGAAAATGGGGTAGAGAAAGAGGACCGTGAAGAACGCCAGCAGCGCATAGGTCGGCGCCTTGGCCAACGTTCTTAAGAAACGCATCGCTGACCTTTCAGTACTCGATCTTCTTGGACTTGAACACGTAATTGCTGATCACGATCGCCCCCACGCAGAGCACCAGCAAGATGTTGCCGATGGCGCTCGCGTAGCCGTACTTCATGGTCCGGAAAGCCTGGTAGTACATGTAGGTGGACATGACTTCGCTGGCGTGGTTGGGGCCCCCTTTGGTCATGGCGTAGACCAAGTCGAAGTACTTCAGCGAACCGGTGATGATCAGGACCGCGTCGACCTTCAGGATTGGCCGGATCAGCGGGAGGGTCAGCGAACGGAATTGCTGCCAGCGCGACGCGCCGTCGAGAGTGGCGGCCTCAAACAACTCGCCGGGAATGCCGCGCATCGCGGCGAGTTGGATCACCATGTGGTAGCCCACGAATTGCCACATGACCACCACGATGATGGCCACCATGACGGTGTTCTCCTCCGACAGCCACTGGTGTTTCAGCCCTGTCAGCCGCAAAGCGTCGAGGAGCTGGTTGACCATGCCGAATTCGGAGTTGTAGATGAAGGTCCAAGTCAGGCCGACAGCCACGCCGCAGACCACACACGGCATGAAAAAGACGGACTGGAAGAATCTGCTCCCCTTGACCCTGTTGAACAGGATGTTCGCCAACAGCAGGGCTAGCGGCATGTGCGCCAAGAACGACCCCACCACCATCAAGAGGTTGTTGCGCAGACTCTTGAGGAAGATGGAATCCTTGAAGAGGTTCTCGTAGTTGTCCAGCCCAATGAACTGCGCCGGACTCATCAGGTCGGTCCGCTGCAGGCTCAGCACCACGTTCTGGACGATCGGGACTAGCAAAAAGACCACGAACAAGACCAAGGCCGGGCCGACGAACAACGCAATGGTGCGCTTCGACCGCAGCAACCGGTTCACGAACGATCCTTTCGTTGGGGCAGGACGGGAGCCCTTGGGGCTGGCAAGGGCCCCCGTCCCTGCGGACGGTCAGTGGTTGGCTTCAGCGCTCCGCGTTGGCTTCAGCGAATGCCTGTAGTTCGTCGAGCTTGGTCTTTGGATCCTCGCCCGCGATGATGGCCTGGGCGGCGTTGTTGAACTCGACGCCCTCACCGGCTCCGAAGACTCGGTCGAGCCACGGCGTGACGCCGGTGAAGCCTGACTGCAACTCGGTGATGGCGGCCGAGAGCGGCGACAGCTTGGAGCTGTCCAACTGAACCCTGGTCGCGGGCAGCAGTTGGGCGTTGTAGGCGTAAGCCTCCTGGGCGGCCGTGTCAGAGAAGAGTTTGATGAAAGCGGCGGCGGCTTCGGGGTTCTTCGAATTCGCGCTGACTGCGAACACTTGGTCCATGTCGCCGACCGCGACATTGCCGGCCGACGGGTCCTTGGGCGGAATGTTGAAGACCCCCACGTTCGCCGAGACCAGCGAGGCGGAATCGCCGATCATCGCCGTGTCCCAGGAACCCATGTAGTACATTGCCGCCTTCTCCTGGATGAACAGATCGCGGCCTTCGTCGTTGGACATGCCGAGATACCCATCCGGGAACGCGCCCATGTTGGCCAGGTCGAGCAACATCTGGCCGGCCTCCACATAGGACGGGTCGTTCCACTTACGCGAACCGTCAACGGTGCCGTCGTACAGTCCGATGCCGTCGGCATCGTTGGCAAGTTGTTGCAGGAATTGGCCGGCGATCCAAGCGTCCTTGACCGGGACGGAAACCGGCGCGATCCCAGCGTCCTTGAACGTGGCAACAGCCGCCACGAACTCGTCGTAAGTGGTCGGCACCGCGACGTTGTTCTCCTCAAACAGCCGAGTGTTGTAGTACATCACCGCGACGGCTTGGGTGTGGGGTACGGCGTAGATCTTGCCGTCAAAGCTGACCGGCCCAAAGGCGCCTTCGTTGAAGCGGTCTTTCCACTCCGCGTCCTTGTCGAGCAGTTGCCCGATCTCGTAGACCTTGCCGCCCTCCACGAACGGCTGCAGGTAACCGGCGGTCCAGGTGAAAAACACGTCTGTGGCCGAATCGGAGGCCATCAAAGAGGCCAATTTGGTCTTGTAGGCCTCGTTCTCATAGGTCTCATAGGTGAACTCGACGTTGAATTCGTTGTTGGCGTTGAACTCTTCGGTGACCTGCTTGAAGATGTCCATCACCGCCTGATCGTTGGCGCTGCCGACAAACATCGCGGTCATGGTCTGTTTCTTGGCGTCCCCAGACGACGACGGGGACTCCTTGTCCTCGCCGCAGGCCGCGAGGCCGGCCAGGCAGACAGCGCCTGCCACCATTCCGGCGCTGACTCTGCGCAGCGCGCCCTTCGTCACGGGGGCGGTGGAAGCCCTTTTGCCAAATGTCTTCAGCATTATCGATTCCTTTCTGTGTTTGTTTACTGCTCTATAAGCGCCTTGGCGTCCCAAGACCCCAGTCGCAATTCCGAGCCGACTGGGTATGGATCGCCCGACGTGATCTCGTTCAGCGGGGCGGTGGCGGAGAGCTGGCGCTCATCCCAGCCCCAGTTGAAGACGAACCAAATCCGTTGACCGGCCGAAGTCGTCCCGGAGGCCGCCGTTATAGGCGCGGCGACCGGGCCGAAGGGCGGCTTGATGGACTCCGGCACGGCCCAAGTCGCCAGTTGCCGGGCCAATTCGAGCGGAGGTAGGGTCCCGACCAGGGTGATCCTCCCTTGCCCGGCCTCCTTGGACGTGACGGCGGCGAAGCTCGCGAAATGGGGATGGCGGTAGCCGGCCAGCACCTCTGCGCCGTTGGGAATGAGGCACTCAATCCAGTCTTGGGCCGCGGCTTGTTCACCTAGGCGCAGAGGACCGTTGGGCGACGCGTCTATCCGCACCGGCGTCTGCAGATTCGAGAACTCCTCGTACCAGGCCCCTGCCGCCTGGGCCAGGCCAGCCGGTTGCGCGGCGAGCCGGACGCGGGCCTCTTCATCGGCGTAGGCCGTGCGCGGTCCAACTATCAAATGGCCGCCCAACTCGGCGTATTCGCGCATCAAGTCCAACTCGGCGTCGGTGACGCAGTAGGTCCCGGCGGCCACGAGCACGGGGAACCGCCTGGCCAGTTCGGCCGCCCCGAGGCCGACCGCCTGGCCCACGTGGATGATCCGCGCTTGGAGGCCCGCCTCAATCGCTCCCCGGTAGAAGGAGTCGAAGATGCGCTCATAGGCCTGGCCGTCCGGGCCGCCATCGGCCTTCAGCGGCGGCATGAACTGGAGGGCGTAGCGGCTCGGTGTTGACCAAAGGAAGGCGATGTCCGCGTCAGGCTGGTAGCCATCCATTAGCGGTCCGAGCGTGGCGAGTTGTTTGCCCAGCGCGGCGACTTCCTTGTAAACCCGGCCTGGCTTGAGGCTGTGGGGCAGCACGCCGCCCCAATAGGTTTCCGCCCCGAAGCGCAGCGTGTGCCAGTGCCAGTACTCGACCATGGCCGCGCCTCGCGCGATCAGGGCAAATGCCGCCTGTCGGAGTTGTCCCCGGTAGGGCGGGCAGTTGAAATGGGAGCCGTCAATGGACTGGGCGTTGGTTTCAGTGATGAGGAAGCGGCTCTGCTTGGTCGCGAAAGCCCGGTCGGCCTGGCGCAGCAATCCGGCGGTTCCGGTGGTGGTCCAGTGGCTGGGCTGCGGGAGACGGCCGCGCTGGTCGAAGTGGTCCTGCATCCCGTAGTAAAAGTTCCCCGCGGCCACATCCAGAACCTCACCCAGGTCCTGTTCGGATATTCCGGGCTGCGAGTATTGCAAACAGGTGGTGACGAACTGGTCGTCGCGGCGGTATTGGTCCACGATCCTGGCCTGCCAGGCTATGAACTCGGTGGTGAGTTTGGCTTGGAACCGCCGCCAGGCGAGGTCGTACTGCGGAATCGCGTTGCCCTCGGGGCGCCAGAGCTCAGTCCAGTCGGAGAGCTGATGAGACCAGAAGACCAATCCCCATTCGTCGTTGAGGCGCTCGACTGTTCCATACCGGTTCTTCAACCAGCCGATGAAGCGCTGGAAGACGTGATCGTTGTAGAGCAGTGCCACGCCGGGCTCGTTGTCCAGTTGGAAGCCGATCACCGCCGGGTGCGGGGCGTAGCGGGAGACCACGGCCCGGATCACCCGTTCGGCGTGGAACCGGTAGGCCGGCGCGCTGTGGTCCACCTCTTGACGCGAGCCCCACGGGATCCGCGCGCCGTTGGCGGATTGAGCCGCTATCTCCGGGTGTTTGCGCTGCAGCCAAGGCGGGACGGCGTAGGTGGGCGTACCCAGAATCGCGCTGATGCCCCGGGCGTGCGCGCCGTCCAAGACCGGGGCCAGCCAATTGACGTTGAAGACTCCCTCGCGGGGTTCCCAGGCTGACCAGACCGACTCTCCGACCCGGATGACCGTGAAACCTGCCTCCCGCATAAGGTCGAGGTCACGGTTGATGTCGCGGCCCGGTTGGTACTCGGCGTAGTACGCGGCACCAAACAGGACCCCGGCGAACTGAGGCTTCATCGCCACTGACTTGCTCCTTCTCGGGGGACGACCACCTGGGATGTTGTCGACAACATCACAGGCTAGACCGCCCGCGCCCGTCGCGCAAGCCCTGTTACCTTTCTGTGATCTTGGTCGCGTCAAGAACACGGCCCCAGGTGCCGGGCGTCGCTTGATCGGCGATCAGGCAACGTAATTGGGACGCGGGTCTGGTAAGACTGTGGACATGCCCGCGCCAACTATCTACGACGTGGCCCGGATCGCGGGGGTGTCGCACCAGACCGTAACCCGGTACCTGCACGGATTCGAGGGAATCAGCCCCGAGACGCGCCAGCGAGTGGCGGACGCCCTGTCGGAAGTCAACTACCAGCCGAACATTGCGGCTCGTTTTCTCCGCTCCCGGTGGAGCAACCGCATCATGGTTTTCACCGACAGAATCGATCAGAACGGCCCGGCCCGGGTGCTGCTGGGAGCGAACGAACTGGCACGCGAACGGGGATACTTCCTCGACATCGTCATGGCGGACGGCGTTGACCCCAAGTCAGTGGCCCGATCTCTCGACACTCTCCTGGCCCAACCAACTGCGGGGATCCTGGCGACCGCCAAGACGCAAGTGGTGATCGAGGAGATCAAGAACCGCTCGACCCAGATTCCGTTGGTGATTGAAACCGAGGCCTCGGAAAACGCCGACGGGCCCGCTTTCAACGAACTGGCGGGTCGCTACGCTGCCGACCACCTGCTTGACCTAGGGCACCGCGAAGTCGGCTACCTGGCCGGGCCCGAGATCTACCTGGCCTCGCAGGAGCGTTTGACAGGTTTCACGGGCCGGATCCGCGAGCGCGGCGGCGCCATCCGCTGGGTTCGGCACGGCGACTGGTCGCCCGAATCGGGTTACGCGGCCTGGGATTCCCTGAGCGATCCTGAACGAGCCGTCACCGCCGTGGGCGCGTCCAACGACTCCATGGCGATGGGAATCATCGCCGCCGCGCGCGCGTCAGACATCGGCGTGCCCAGCCAACTCAGCGTGATCGGCTTCGACAACCTGCCGGAAGCCCGCTTCACGCAGCCGCCGGTGACCACCGTGGAAATGGACTTCGAAACGGAGGGGCGCACAATCATGGCCGTCCTGATCGCCAAGATCGAAGGCGCTCCCGAACCGGAAATGCGCCAGCCCGGCAACCCTTACGTGATCGCCCGCGAATCGACCGGCCGCCCGCCTGCCGGTTGACCTTGCCCGGCAAGAGGCGAAAACGGGGACGGTACCTGTTTCCGGCGAGCCGGAAACAGGTACCGTCCCCGTTTTCGAGGCCGGCTAGGCCGACTGGCGGCGGACCAAGGCGACCGGAAAGGTGAGGGAGGGGGCCGCGAGGGTTGGGTCCTCAATCATGGCCGTCAGGGTGCGAAAGGCCCATTCGCCGGTTTGGCGCAGAGGCTGGCGGACGGTAGTCAACTGGAGCGCTTGCGCGGTCACGCCGTCGTCGAAGCCCACAATCCCAAGCTGGTCGGGGACCCGCAGCGCCAGCCTGGCGGCGGCCAAGTGGGCGGCCGCGGCCAGTTCGTCGTCGCAGGTGACCGAGGGAAAACCGGGCGCGGCCCAGTCCACGAAGACGGCTGGCAGGCCGCCCTTCTTGAGGGCGGCGGCAATTCCCTCGGCGACCGGTACGGACATCACGATCACGCCGTCCAGCCTGCGCAGGGCGGGGAGGCTTTCCAGGACGTCGGAGGATTCCGCCGCCGATTGCACGTCGAAGACCACGATCTCCGTGTCGGCCGGGCTGGCAGCGAAAGGAGGGCGGAAATGGCCGCAGGCGCCACCGAACCGGGCCCGCGCGTCTATCCCGCCCCGGTCAAACTGGGCCAGCTCATGGGCCTCTACTTCGCCATACAGCTGGTCGTCAACACCGCGAACGGGGGAGCCGCGACCTTCTTGCTGCCCCTCCGGCTGCAGGACCTGGACCCGGCGACAAAGGTTGGCCACTACGG
>JAITFE010000152.1 GCA_031281585.1 Bifidobacteriaceae bacterium
GTCAGCGCCTCTGCGGCCAAGATGCTGCCGAGCACGCGCTTGGTTCGCCCTCTGGTGAGCGTCGTCCCAACCACGGTAGCCACAAACACGCCCAGGCAGGCCAGCGGAATAGCCATGAAAATCGCCGCCAACGGATCGAAGTACATCGCGAGCCCCTCCTCCAGTCCCAGCGAGCCGGGCGTCCCCGGAGCAGCGTCCGCCCATCGCGCCCCGCCCGGCAACACGTGGCCCCGAGCCTACTCTTGCCCCCTTGTTCGGAGCTCAGCGGCAGTTCGGCAACCACAGGGGACCGCAGGCACCCCATTGTCCGATGCCGCCGTCAGACTCGGGTTCACCGTGCTGGACCCGGTCGCCGACGACCCGCACAGGCGCCTGGCGGCTTACGCCAGGCCGAAGGCCTTTCCGCAGGCGATCACGCCCCCGCCGGACTTGGCGTCACCAGTCCCGTACCAGTTCGTTCGTGGAGCAGTGGATGTTGCCGCCGTTGTTGATGATCTCGTCATAGTCGATTTGGATCACTTCGAAGCCCCGCCGCCGCAGCATCGCCGCAGTGCGGGGGTAGATCGAAGCCATGATCAGCCTGTGTGGCCGCACGTTCAACGAATTGCAAGCGTTTTGCTCGTCCGGGTGCGGGTGGATGATCTCATAGCCCATGCGTTCTATTTGGGAGATGAATTCGTAGGACAGGCGATGCACGTTCGCCATGATTGTGTTTTCGTCAAGAACCATGAATTGGCCGTCGATGTGGATCGTGTAGCCGGGCAGCGCCACGGTCATCAGTTCTATGCCCAGAGGCTCGAGAAACGAGGCCAGTTGCCGGGCCCCGGAGGTATTGCACCGGATTGACGTGGCATAAACCGCCAAGTCCCTCCGCAGCATCGCGAATGACCCTCCCTCCACTGTGCCATCGCCCGTTATGGTGCCGAGTATTGGCATGCCCACGGCAGCTACCGTTTTGGTGAGGCTGGGCTCCTCGCCGCGCCGCACCCTGGGCGCCAACCGACCGATGATCGCCCCGCCCGGCACAGTCAGCATGGGGTCGCGCGTGTAGACGGACTTTGTGAAGGTGCGCGGCATTTCCGGCGCTATCACCACTTCCACGCCCTCTGACTCCAGCGCCTGCACCAACTGGTTGTGTTGATCCAGGAGAGTCGCCCAGTCTGGCGGCGTGCGGCGCCGGTAGTACCAGTTTCGGCCGGGGTCGACCAGCGCGCCGGCGTCCTCGCGCCAGGCGTCCGCACGGATGTCCTGCATCCCGGGATTCGGGCGCCGGACCACGACCATGCGTAAGGTGCTGGTCTCATCGGCGGCGCCCCAGCGCCGCCCCCAAGTCCCCTCAAGTTCCGCCGGATCGGTGAACACTGGCTCGGGTTCGGGTTCGAGCAAGCGGTGGAAATAGTTCTCTGCGGGGGCGAATCTTTCGACGGGAGGCATCGGATTCCTTTCGTTGGGAGGGTTGGTGGGGTTTTCGGGGACGAGGCCAGCGCCTCAGAGCACGTGCTCAAGAAAGGCTTGGGTGCGAGCCGAGGCCCGCACTGTGAAGAATTCGCTTGGGTGGGAGTCGTCCATGATCCGGCCGTCTTCGAACAACATGACTCGCGAGGCGACGTTACGGGCAAAGCCGACCTCATGAGTCACCACGACCATGGTCATACCTTCGCTGGCCAGGTCCTCCATGACTTTCAGAACCTCGCGAACCAACTCCGGGTCGAGAGCGGACGTCGGTTCGTCAAATAGCATCACCTTGGGCCTGAGGACCAAGGCTCGGGCGATCGCGACGCGCTGCTGCTGACCGCCCGACAGCTCACCGGGGTATCTATGCTCGAATCCGGCCAGGCCAACTCGGTTCAACATGTCAGATGCGGTGTCGCCGATCTCGTCTTTCGACCCGCGCCCGTGCACGCGGAGCGACAGCGTGATGTTGTCCCGCACGTTCATGTGGGGGAACAGGTTGAAGCTCTGGAATACCATGCCGATGGAGGAGCGTTGGTCGGCCAGAATCCGTTCTTTCGCGTTGATCAGGTGCCCGCGGCGCTCGACCTGGCCGACCAGTTCGCCCGCAAAGCGGATTTCGCCGGCGTCCACGGGTTCTAAGAGCGCCAGACAGCGCAGGAAGGTCGACTTGCCCGAACCTGATCGGCCCAAGACGGCCGTCACCTCACCCGTGGTGGTCTGAAACGAGACGCCGTCGACAGCAGTCGTGGAGTGGTATCGCTTGGTAATCTGACTGGCTGAGAGCAAAGGCGGTTCATGCATAGCGGAGGTCCTTCGCGCCGGGTGCCGCTCGGCCCCTCTTAGTGGTGGCGCTGACCCACAGGTAACGCTTTTCGAGCCAGTTTTGACCAGCCATGAACAGAGACACCATCACCAGGTAGTAAATCGCCGCAGCTGAGTAGTACTCCGCGTACGAGAAAGTCCGCGACACGTCTTGGGCGGCGCGATAGAGCAACTCCTGGAGGGATATCACTGAGCCAAGGCTGGTCATCTTCACCATGTTGATGAACTGGTTGCCTGTGGGCGGGATGGCGACCCGTGTCATCTGCGGAATCAGGACATGCCACATGACGCGCCATGGCTTCAAACCCAAAGCCCGCGCCGCTTGGGTTTGGCCGTCCGGGACGGATTTCATGGCCGATCGGAGGATCTCGGCCATCAGCGCGCTCTCCAACAGTGTCAGGCCGACGAAGGCCGCCAGATAGGGGCTGAACCACGACTGCTTCAGGATCGGGATGACCTGTGGAAGCGCGTTCCAGATGAGGATCAGGATCAACAGCGCCGGAATCGCGCGGAAGACCCACACGTAGGCGGCGGAGGCTTTGCGCAGCACGCCGTTCGGCGATTCGCGACCCAGGCCGATGAAGAAGCCGATCACGATCGCGGCGGCTTGCACCAAGGCGGCCAACGTCACCGCGACCAAGGCGCCAGCGAGGTAGGCCCTAGAGAACAGCGCTGCGATGAAGACATCGGAATTGAACGACACGGTGGCTCCTACGGCATGACGACCCGGTCCGGATTGAGGCCGTGCTTGACGGCGATTTCGCCAAACACCCCCTCTTCGGTCAACTTGCGGGCTGCCTCGCGCACCTGGGGCAGCAGCGCCGAGTCCTTTGCGAAGTACATGCCGAACTCGGTTCCCGCGTCGAACAACTCGTCCAGCGCCAGCCAGCCCTCGCCCAAGGTTTGGGCCGCTTGGACGGCGGCGACGTCTGTTTCAATCGTGCCGTCGACCCTCCCGTTTTGGAGCGCCGCGATTGTCTCCGGCATCTCTGGATAAACGCTGATCTCGACTGGCTCGAGGCCTGCTTCGGCGAGTTGGTCGCTGACTTCCTTGATCTTGGTCTCATTGGCGGAAGCGCCTTGCGCCGCGACGCGCAGGCCGGCCAGGTCCTCCACCGTTTCGATGCCCTTCGGATTGCCGGGCGGCACTATCAATGCCGGACCGGTCATCAAGTACGGGATGGCGTCGAAGGTGGCGGTGCGCTCCTCGTTGATGTACAGGCCGGATCTCATGATGTCGCAGCGGCCGGCGGCCAGCCCAGGCAGGAGGCCGTCGAACGCGACCTCAGTGAACACGAGCTTCAGATCGAGCTCGCCCGCGATCTTCTCCAGAGAGTCGACCTCGAATCCTTGGAGCTTTCCGCCTTCGTTCCAATACAAGGGTGGATAGGCGTTCTTGGAGATGCACACGGTGAGCTGGCCTGCCTGGACAACGGGAGCGCTGCTCGACGGGCTGGCCGCGCCGTTGTCCTCGGTTCCGCAGGCTGCAGTTGCGAATGCTGAGCTGATGACTAGAGCGGCAGTGGAGAGGGCCTTGGCGGATTTCGATGGCATGATCTGTGCTCTTTCCGTCGTTGGTCTGGGGATGGCCTAAACGTAGGCACGGCGCGTTGCGGTCAGATGTGCTCTATGTTACGAAAAGCGCCGCCGCCGAAAGCGCTCGGAAGCCATGAGGAAGGAGGCTGACCAGTCCCGCCACAGCCCACCGCTCCGCCGGTCAACCGGTCAACCGGTCCAGGCGACCGCCACGCGCGCCGATTGAATGGGTACGCGCAAGTCCATGCCAGTCAGCTCCCTGAACCGGCTCAACCTGGCCAGGACCGTGTTGCGGTGCGCGTACACCGTCGCTGCGGTCTGGGCAACAGAGCCGGTGGCGAGATAGGCCTTCGCCGTTTCCCGAAGGCGGGCGGCTTCAGCGGGGAGGACCCGTGACAGGCCGGCCTCGATCTCCTCGCCGAGGTCAACTCCCTCCGGCAGAGCAGCCCTAATAACCTGCTGCCAGTTCGCGGCCATGGTGAGCAGTTCGCCCAGTGCGCTTCCGGCCGCATCGGCAAGCACCGTGGCGCGGCGCGCTGCGGCGGCCAGGCCAGCCAATCCCCGCGCGCTGATGTCGAGACCTCCCGCCGTGCCGCGCAGAAAGGCTGGAACCTCCTCAAGCAGGTCGTTCGGCAGCCGCGCGACCGGCCAGAAGAGCAAGGCGTGAGCCGGGGCCGCGTGCAAGAACCGCTGGGTGCCGAAGGCCGCCTCCCGCATTTGGGCGGTGGGCTCACCGGACACGGCGAGCACGCAATACGGCATGTCTGCGGGCACGTTGAACGCCCTCGCGAACCAGTCCTGGGTTTCCCTGCGCGCGCCTTGAGGGCCGAACAACGCGGCGATCGCTTCAGTTCGGCCCTCTCCCCCCGCTTGCGCCCAGCGAATTCGTGTTCTGATATAACTCGCATGGCAGGCCATCGAATAATCGTCGACGACTCGCCAAAGCTCCGGCGCGCGTGTGAGCAGGACCTCCTTGTCGGCTTCCTCCGCAACCCCGGTCAATGCCTCCCACAAAAGGGGTCCGTCCAATAGCACGGCTCTCAGCAGGTCTTCCGGCGGGACGCCCTGTTGAGCGCGCCTGGCGCCCAGGTCACCCGCGAAATCTGTCAGCGCGTTGGTCTGACCCCGACCCAATAGTTGATCAATGATCAGTTCCAGGGACGTCTGCGCCACGGTCTGCAGCTCGGTTGCGGTCACGGCCCCCGCGCGGTAGCCGCGGACTGCGGTGACGCGGGCAACAAACTGCCTCGAAAGCTGGGGAACGGCTGCGGCGAGACGTTCCAAGAGCCGCCGCCACACGGCATCGGGAGCGGTTGTCGCCATGTCTTGGGTGTGCACAAGCACATTCTAGGAGTGCAAGACAGTGGCATGCGCACAGCGCCCGTTTCCCGCGGCGGGGGCAGGGTAGTGACGCGGGACAAGAGAAAGGAGGCGGTGGATGCCGCCAGGCTTCCAGAACACAAGCGACTCGGAATACCTCGACGACTTTCGCGCCCTGTCACAGCACGGCCGGACCGCTGGCGGGGGAGTGGATCGCCAGGCGGGCACTTCGGCCGATCGAGCGGCGCGGGCCTGGCTCCGCGACTGGCTGATTGGCCACGGACTCGTCGAGGCAACCGATGCCATAGGCAATCAGTTCGGGCTCGCCGAGTTGATGCCCGGCTCGTCATGGATACTGCTTGGGTCCCATCTGGATTCGCAGCCTCTGGCTGGCCGCTACGACGGCGCCTATGGCGTTCTGGCGGCGGCCCACGCGGTGGCGAGGACAGCGGCTGCCTGCGCAGGCGGGGCCATCCGGCCGTCGGCCAATCTCGCGGTGGTCAACTGGTTCAACGAGGAAGGCAGTCGGTTTGCGCCTAGCATGATGGGGAGCGGCGTGTTCACCGGCAAACTGGCGCTGGAAGCGGCCCTCGATACTGCCGATGTCGCTGGAACGCGGGTGGCGGATGTGTTGCCGCCACCGGGCGAGGTACGCGCGCCCGGTGCGCGGGACGTGGCCGCTTATGGCGAAATCCACATTGAGCAGGGCCGAAGTCTGGAAGCTAGTGGAACAACAATTGGGCTGGTGAACGCCACCTGGGCCGCGCGGAAATACCGGGCGCGAGTTCTGGGCGAACAGTCGCACACGGGCGCGACTTTGATGCGAGACCGCCGCGACGCTCTGTACGGGGCCGCGCTTCTCATCGCCGCAGGTCGCGACCTCGCGGATGAATTCGCCGACGCGGGACTGCACAGCGGGGTCAGCGAGCTATATGTGCTGCCGAACTCCCCCGTGACCGTGGCTCGGGAAGTGAGAATGAACCTCGACCTCAGGTGCGCTGACGCGACCGCCCTTGACGGGGCGGTGGCAAGCCTTGAACGTCGGGTCGCCACCGTCGAGAAACGCTCGCAAACATCCGTGGAACTCCGTTTGACACACGCTTGGAACCTCATGCCCTACCAGCCTGAGGGCGTGGAATTGGCCCGCCGATCTGCCGAGCGCCTGGGAATCTCTCACGCCACGACGATGACGGTGGCTGGCCACGACTCGACCAACCTCAAGGACCTGGTCCCAACCGTGATGTTGTTCGTGCCGAGCGCAGGCGGGGTGTCCCACAACGAGGCCGAGTTCACGAACGATCAAGACGCGCTGGCAGGGTTGTCGCTCTTCACCGACATTGCTGCCCGTCTGGTCGCAGGCGAACTCTTCCCACCCGCGTGACTGGGGCGTCGCGGCTCGGCCGCCGGTCCGGGCTTTGGGGCTCCTGGTTCTCCGGCCGGGCGTGCGAGCAGAGCGAGTACCCCTAACTGCATGGTTCTCAAGCCACCAGGCCGACATGAAGCGGCTGGTCAAGCGGCTGCGAGCGGCCAGGAAGGCCGGGCGTCCGACCCCGGGAGCCTCCGGAATCGCCGATTCTCGCGGCCCCGTGAAGCGAAATCTGCGAATCGCCAAGCCAAGATGAGCGTTGCCGGGGTTGACGCGATGGCGGACGAGCGCGGGGCTGGTGCCGGCGTCAGCTCCCTTGCGGACAGGTGCGGGGTGGTTGTCCGCACGGTACGCAAGAAGCTGGCGAAGTCTGGGCTGGCGGTCGGCTAGCGGGGATGGCGGACACACCGCGTCGGCCAGCCCGAGCCGGTTCTTCAACCCTCCCGAACTGAGGTCCATCTAGAGGTCGCGGCAAATGATTTGACACCGGAGCCCGCTGGGGGCAACCGGCGCGAAGCGGCACCGGCAGGCGGGCGTGTTGGGGCCGTGCCGCTCAGGCACCGCAGGGGCGCTTCAGGCCGTCGATGTATTCGGGGCGGGATGTGGCCAGCCGCCACAGCGCCTCCGAGTAGCGGGTGTCTCGGCGGACCTGGTCCACGAGGTCGGCGAGAACGGTCAGCCAGGCCCACGGGGTGCGCTGGTACACGCGCTTGTCCGGGTCAGTCTGGAGGCGCTTCAGGACGGGCGGCGCGTACTGGATGTCGGCGCGGTGCCAAAGCCTGGAGTGGTGCGCAGCGATGTTCCGCAGCACCGTCAGCGAGTGGAATGTGTTGGCCGCAAACCGGGCGTCCGGGTAGCCGAAGCTCCTGGCGACACGGGCGCGGGCGGCTTGGTCGGCGAGGAGCCGGTACATCTTCGATACCGTGCCGGGCGTGAACACGCCCATAGCTGCCCATGACGGCGGCGTCTGGCCCGCCTGGGCGTGCCTGGCGACGAAGGGCTCCTTGGTTCGCTCCAGCTCGCGGCCCATCGCGTCGACCAAGTCCTGACGGAGGTCGCCGCCCCGCCTGGCGGGCGGGGCGTAGGCGGTGGGGTCGAGGTAGGCGTAGGCCAAGCCCGCGGCGGCGAGCTCCTCCCCGAGGCGGGCGCGCAGGGTGACCTCGAACACCTCCAGACCACGGGCCGCTGCTGCGCGGAGCCGGGAGTCGAACTGGTAGATGTTGGCTATCTGCGCGACGGTGGTCCCCGGCCTGAACGTCTTGTCCCCGCGCGCCGGGTCGACCTGGAACGGCCGCCAGTAAGGCACCAACCTGGCGTAGGAGTTGTCGGCCAGCAGCCGCGCCAGCGCCTCCCTGTCCCCGGAGCCCAGCTCGAGGCCGCGGCCGACCAGCAAAGCCACCTGGTCGGCCACGCTCAGCGGCGGTTTCGGGGCGTGGGATTTCGGGGTCTTCGGGGCCACGGCGGGTTCCCTTCGGGTCGGGACAGAAAAAAAGCCCGCCGGTATTGGGGAAGCCTTCCGGCTCTAGCCCTGGCGGGGTCTATTGACAATCAAACTACCACGTCCCGAACGCGGCGAGACAAGCCGCATCGAAGCGCGCGGCAGCGCCGACAGGTCGGCTCCGGTGACTGCGGGCGCAGGTCGCCGTGCCGTGTTCTGGGCCTCAGACCCGCGACGCGCCGCCCCACCGGTTCGTCTCTGCCACGGCCTGGCGCGCGGACGGCTCCTCGACGGATGAGGGGATCACATCCCAGCACGGGTCCTTGTTCACCGGCACCGGGTCAAACCCGCCGGTTGTGGCCCAGAGGCGGCGCGCACCCGCCCCGCACGGGTCGGGGAACTCTTCCGGTCTTTGTTTGGGATGGCCGGGGAGGCCGTGGTGAAGTTCTGCGGCGTAATCGCGGCGAGGCCGCGGGGGTGAAGCCGGGTGCCTAACCCGCTGAACGAAACCAAGTGAACGCGGGAACCGTCTGGTCCGCGCCTGTGCCTCCTGTCAGCCAGGCAGGCGGCCGGGCTGGGCGCGTGGTCCGCCGATCCGGGCCGGGCGGGGCGGAGGGGTTGTAGCGCTCCGAGCCGGGGAAAGCCCGGCACATGGGGAAGGACCCTGGCGTTGGTGTGAAAGGAGCAATGGTCATGACGCAAGACCCGCCGGTGGATACCAGCGGCGGCCCGGAGTATGACGCGGATGAGTTGTGGCGTATGGGGTTGGTAGCGCGCAGGCAATGCAGGATCCGCATGTTGGCGGTGGCCGGTCCCGGCCACCGGTTCGCCGATTTGTTTAATCTCGTGGCCCGGCCCGTGTTCGTGTGGGAAGCATGGCAGGTGGTGTCCGGGAACAAGGGCGCCCGGTCGGCGGGGGCGGACGGGGTGACCGTCCACCGGATCGAAGCCGAAGGCCGGGTGGGTGAGTTCCTGCGGGAAATAGGGGACGAGTTGAGGGGCGGGGGTCGCCGGCCTTCCCCGGCCAGAAAACGGTTGATACCCAAGGCGGGGTCGAAAACCAGGAAACGCCGCTGGGGATGCCGACCGTCAAAGACCGGGTAGTCCAAGCGTCGCTGAAAACGGTGCGGGAACCCATGTTCGAGGCCGACTTCAAACCGGTCTCCTATGGGTTCCGGCCCAACCGTCGCGCGCATGACGCGGTAGTTGAGGTGCATCTCTTCGGCGCACACGGATGCCGTTGGGTGTTGGAGGGCGATATCGGGGCGTGTTTCGACCGGATCGACCAGAAGGCCCTGATGGGCAGGGTGCGCGACCGGGTGAAAGACAAACGCGTCCGCGCGTTGGTCAAAGCGTTCCTGAAGGCCGGGGTCCTGACTGGGTTGGGGTATTCGGAGGACACTTTGACCGGCGCTCCCCAAGGCGGGATACTCTCGCCGTTGTTGGCTGATGTCGCCTTGTCCGTGCTGGATGAGGCGTTCACAGCCGACTGGGACGACGGCCGGCCTGTGTCGCTTCGGCGGAATTCCGCCGAAGCGACACACAGCCGGAACCCACTACGCGCTGGCGGGCGCAAGCCGGGTCGAGGTCCAAGCGCTCTTGCGACACGGAGACTCGCGCTCCGTCGATCAGTACATCGAAGTGGCCCAAGCCATGAGCCAGATCGACCGAGACAAGCTCCTATAAGACCTGCGAAACGCCGGACCCCGGAACCTCGTTCCGAGCAAAGTTGTTGCAAAGTTGTGATTCCTGTGCCGATCAGAGCGGAAAGCCAATGCGAGACACTGCCCGAAGCGCAGGTCAGAGGCAGTTTTTTGGGCGCTGCAAAGCTTTGGTACCCCCAACCGGATTCGAACCGGTGCTGCCGCCGTGAAAGGGCGGAGTCCTAGGCCGCTAGACGATGGGGGCCGGACCACCGGCCATGGTACGGCACGCGGTGGACCAGCGCCAATC
>JAITFE010000153.1 GCA_031281585.1 Bifidobacteriaceae bacterium
CAGAGAGCGAGGCAAGATATGCGTCTTCCGCCTCCGCGAGCGCATCCTGCTCCGCCTCGGAGAGCGAGTCGACATACGCGTCCCCAGTCGGGTAATTCGCAGCCTCAGCCGGGAACACCGGGATGTACTCGCGCAGAAGCGACCACTCGAGTTCATCCGAAAATGAGTCCTCGTCCGTGTCGATCTGCGGGGCCCCGGGGTCCCAGCTTCGGTAGATTCGCATGGCTGCGCGTCCTGCGTGCCCGGCTCAGGTCAGCGCTTCTTGGCAGCGGCAGCAGTCGCGGCAACCACCGCAACGCCGGCGTCCGCAGCGTCCTTGACGCCGCCTTCGGCGGCATCCACGCGCTTGGCGCCTTGGGCCAGCACGTCGGTCTCGAGCGCGGGCGGAACATAAGTCGCGATCCCGGCAATCAAGCGCACGCCGCGCCCGCTTTTGTTCGCGACCACCAGGTCGCGGTCCAGTACGTATTTCGCCATCATCTTTCTCCTGTTAGCCCCGCGGGGTTGCCCCCGCGGGAATGGCATCAGCCGGTGACTTCGTTTGCGCGACCAGGCACCACGAACAGAACGGTGAGCGACGTCTTCCCCGCGGTCGCGGCGGTCGTGCCGGACGTGACCTTCAAGTAGAGCGTCGCGTCATCGCCGAGCGAGACGCCCGGGAGCAGCGCCTGGCCGCCGGCCTGAATAGCCGTGCCGATGGCGGTGCCCGAGGCGTCGGAGGCCAGCGTGAGGATCGTGGAACCCGCGCCGGAGCCGCCACCGACCGTAAACGGGGTGTCAGCAGCGGCGGCGTAGCCGATGATCCGCGCGAGATGCGGCAGCTTGGCAATCGGCGCGACGAAGTTCGCACTGGCGGTCTTCAAGTCGTGCGTGCCGCCGGCGACATCCTTGATGATGTCGTCGTAGCGCAGCGTGAGCGTGAGGGCCTCGACGTGCTGCGAGGCGCCTACGGGTTTAAATGTGCGAGCCATGGTTACGCTCCTTTTGTAGCGACATAAACGGAGACAACGCCGTGGTCTTCGGACTGTCCGTTCGTATAACGATTCGGAAACAGGGGCTTTTTGAAGCCGATGATCCGACCCGCGCTGATGCCCTTGCGGCGGTCATAGTCGAACTTCTTCTCGCACCAATTGACCGAATCCAGGTCGGCGAATGCCAGGGCCTGCGCGCCGCAGAACAGCAACTGCGCGCCGTCGATATTGCCCGTGGAGCCATACTTGCTGCCCGCTGGGGCGCGGATGGTGCTCGGGGCCCAGCGATGCTCATGAACGTAGATGCCATCGACGGGCAGGATGCCGCCGGAGAACAGCTTGTTCTTGTCGCCCCGCTGCGCAGCGTGCGTCACCGCCTGCATGTACGCCGGGTCAAGCTTCAAATCCGCAAGGACGAACGGGGGGACGTACAGGTGGTACAGGTCCTCGCCATTCGGTCCGCGCACGGGCTTGATGTAATTGGAATGCGCCCAGGCTTTGAGCCGGACGATCATGTTCCAGGTGATGGTGTCGGTAGCGACCACGTCGCCGGAGACCCCGCCGACCACCAGCGCGCCATCAGAGTCCGCGGTGTTCTTTGCCCACCGAATCCGCCGACGTTCCGTCGGAGGAGACACGTCCTGGGCGAAATCGAGCAGGTGAAGCTCGGTCACGACATCCGGGTCGCCGATGGGGCGCTCCGAGCCGTCCGGACGGTACTTGTAATCGATGCCGGCCAGCGTCAGGAACGCGAGCTGATCGATACGATCTGAGAGCCAGTACTCCAGGGCGTCGCGGGCTTGCACACGGAAATTGACGATCGTTCTTTGATCGTCCATCACCCCTTTGTTGATGTGCGCGGCCGCGAGTTGGTCGATGGTGATGTACTGGGCGACGCTGGTGAGCGCGGATTCGCGACCTTCCAGGTTGCGGTCTCCCGCCACGCCGTCGTTTTCGCCATCAGGCACGAGCGTAATCGCAGCGCGAGCGCCCTTGCCATTGACCGTGAGTTCTTTGACGTGCTGAACCACGCTGTTGGCGCTTGTGCCCAACACTGTGTTCAGCCAGCTTTTATTGCGCGCGTTCTTCCAAAGGACGCGGTTCCAGTTCGTGATTTGTTCGGGCTGGAGCTCCCCGAATTTAGTAAAGGCCATTGTCGGCTCCTATCAATTAAAACCACCCGACTCACATGAGCCGAGATTGATCTGTCATTGACGCCGACAAAGGCGGAAACACGCATAACGCAGCGCGAAGGGCGAACGCCAGAGTTCACACTGGCATCCCCACTATACAACCCAAAATGGGACAAGTCAACGTAGAAACGCGAATTTTGACGAAGAATTGCGAATGATGCTATGATTTAGAACAAATGAGACAAAAATCCATCCTCCTCGACCAGCAACAGGCGTTTGTAGACGCACTGTCGGCGGGGTTTAGCGTGGCCGCGTCCTCGAAAGAAGCCGGGTTCAGCCAGGCCACCGGCTACAAGCTCTTAAACGTGGCCGAGGTGCAAGCGAAGCTCGACGCCGCGCGCTACGACCTGCGCGAGGTCTCCGGGCTGCGCCGGGTCGACATGGCCGCGGTCGCCCTGGAGGCGATCGACATGGCCCGCACGCTCTCAGACCCCCAGGCGATGCTCGCCGGGGTCAAAATCTTGAACGACATGCTGGGCTACAAGGAACCGGACAAGCTCGAAGTCGCGCTCACGGTCTCGGAGAACCGGGTGCAGGCCCGGCTCCAGCAGATGTCGGACGCCGAACTGCACCGCATCATGCGCGGGGACTACACCCCGTTGGAATCGGACGTCATCGACGCCGAAGAAGTCCCCAATGGCTGACTTCGGGGATATCACCCTCGGCGACATCCTGCGCGCTCGCGCCGAGGAAGAGGCCGCGCGCCTGGCCGCGGAGGCCGAGGCGGAGGCAGAAGCGGAAGCTGCGGATGCCGAGGCCGCGGCCGTGGCGGCAGCGCTGGCGCCGGAGCCGGAGCCGCCCCCGCTGCCAGCCCCCGCCGCGCCGATCCCCACCGACCCCGAGTCCTGGGCCCCGCGCAAGAAGACCCGCAAGAACAAGAAGCGGGAGGCCGAGGCCGCGCCCGAGGGCGAGTACAAGGCCCCGGAGTACATCCCGCCGACGGACCCCCGGCAAGAACTGGCCGCCCGGACGCTCTGCCGCCGCCGGCTCCTCCCGTTTGTCCAGCGCTTCCGGCCCGCGTACCTGGCCGGGTGGGTGCATGACGACATCTGCCGCCGTCTGGAGCGCTTCCTGGAGCGCGTCGAAGCGGGGCACTCGCCCCGGCTCCTGCTGCTCTGTCCGCCGCGCTCCGGCAAGTCCGAACTCTCCAGCCGCCACTTCCCCGCGTGGGTCCTGGGCAAGCACCCCGATTGGGAGCTGATCGCCGCGTCCCACTCCCTCACGCTCTCCCGCAGTTTCTCGCGCTACATGCGCGATCTCATCCGCGACCCCGCGTACAACTCCGTGTTCCCGGACGCAGTGCTCGACCCGAGCAGCCAATCGATTGAGAACTGGAACATGACGGCGGGCGGGGGGTATCTGGCTGCGTCTAATGGCAGTGGCATAACGGGACGCGGATGTCATATTCTGGTGCTTGACGATCTTCTCGCAGACATGGAGGCCGCGGACTCCCCGGTCCAGCGCGACGCCCTGTTCGAGTGGTACCTCTCCACCGCCTACACCCGGCTTGCGCCGGGGGGCGGGGTCCTGGGGCTGATGACGCACTGGCACGAAGACGACTGGGCCGGGCGCATCATCGCCGCAGCCGAAGCCGGGGGCGACAAGTTCGAGGTCGTGCGCTACCCCGCGATCAATGAAGCGGGCGATGAGTACATCATGCCGGATGACAGCATCCAGCAGATCACCCCCGGCTTGCCCGTCCCGGAGGGCGCGCGGCTGACCCGACGCCGCGGCACGGCCATCCACCCGGAGCGCTACTCCACGGAAATGATGCTGGCGATCCGCAACAACATGATCCACGGCGGGCAAAAACGCGTCTGGGACGCGCTTTTCCAGCAGAACCCACTCCCGGACGAGGGCATCTACTTCAATAAAGGCATGATCCGGGACTACGGCGCCGCGCCGGCCAGGGACGATCTCTTTATCTATCAGGCGTGGGACTTCGCCATCACCCTCGACACCGCCAACGACTACACGGTCGGTGTCACGATCGGCCAAGACCCCTCGGACAACCTCTACGTCCTCGACCTCATGCGTTTCCGCAGTGACGACGGGTCCTTCATCATCGGGACCATACTGGACTTCGCACAGAAGTGGAACGCGGGCGTCCTGGGCGTTGAGGACGGCCACATCTGGAAGTCCCTCATGTTCCAGTTCACGAAGGAGTGCAAGGCGCGCCGCTACTACCCGAACCACGAGGTCCTGCGCCCCTTGACTGACAAGCTCGTGCGCGCCAACGCCCTCCGGGGCCGGATGCAGCAGGGGAAAGTGTACTTCCCAGAAGAAGCCCCATGGCGCGACGAACTCATCCGGGAACTGCTCCATTTCCCCAGCGGGCAGCACGACGACCAAGTCGATGCCCTGGCCCACAGCGTGCGGCTGACGCTCACGCGCTCCGCCCCCCGCATCCGCGACCCGCAGATCAAGAAGCAAAAAAGCTGGATCGACCTCGTGCGCCGCGCAACCCACACAACCCGGGACCACATGGCCTCATGAATACCAAACCCATCAAGGCCAGCGACAAACGCGTCGTGAGCGGCCAGGGCGACATCAACCAACTCGCCCCCTTCAAGTACCCCTGGGCCTGGGAGTTCTTCCTGACGGCCAACCGCAACCACTGGGCCCCCACGGAGATCAACATGGGCCAGGACCTGCACGACTACCGCCACCGACTCACCCCGGCGGAACGACACCTGTTCGAGAACGTGCTGGCCTACCTCACCACCTCCGACATCCTCGCCATGCGGAACATCGGCCTGGCCGTCATGGAGAAGATGACCGCCCCGGAGCTCCAAATCTACCAGGCCCGGCAGGTCTACGAGGAGGCGCTGCACACCTGGACCTACCAGCACTGCATCGAGACTTTGAACCTGGAACAAGGGGAAATCTACAACCGCTACCGGGTCGTGCCCGCCATCCAGGGGAAGATCGCGCTTGCCAACCGGCGGCTGGAAAAAATCCTGCGCTCGGACCTGGACCTGACCGACCGGGCGACGCTGCATGAATTCGCCCTCTCCTACCTCTTTTTCGCCGGCATCTTCGAGGGCTGCTGGTTCTATAACGGCTTCTCCCCCATCTTCGCCCTGCAACGCCGGGGCCTCATGAAGGGCACGGCGGAACAGTTCCAGTACATCATGCGCGATGAGGTGCTGCACTGCGCCTTTGGTCTGCGCGTCATCCGCGAGCTGATGAACGAGGAGAACCTGACCCTGGACCCCCGGGCTGTAGCCGAGCTCTGGGAAGAAGCCGACGCCGCCGAGGACGCCTACGCCCGCTATATCCTGAAAGACCCGATCCTGGGCTACTCCGCGGACCTGCATATCGGCCAGTTCCGCTTCGTTGCCAACCGCCGCGCCGGCCAACTGGGGCTGGACACGCCGTTCCCCGGCGCGCAGTCCGTGCTGCCGTGGCTGGACGAACAGGCGAATTTGCGAAAAGAGAAGAACTTCCTGGAGACCCGCGTTGCGGAGTACCAGACAGGCGGGAGCCTGGAATGGGAGTGAGCTTACGCCACGCGGGCCTGGTCCCGGTAGAACGCGGCCAGCGCCTCAGCGGAGGGCCTGGGGACCGGGGTGTGCCCCCGCTCCCAGGCCTCCACCAGCGCCACCACGTACTCAAACCGAGCGCGCGCCTCCGGGGCGACCTGGTCTTCGGGCAGGTCCATCGCGGCCCGGATCAGTGCCAAGGCCGCTTCGTACTCGGTTTCGGACCGAAGGTAATTTGTCATCATGCCCCTATTTTAACAGGAAACAGAGCGCTTCCCCTTGACATTCGTAATTCTTCGTGTAAATTCGAGGAATGAAGAATTCCGACGTGGCATACGCAGAAGCCCAGTGGGAGCGGTATACATACTGCCGGAACCGTGGGCACCTCAAGTTCATCGAAAACGCTGAACGGTGCGATCAGTTCGCCCTCGGGCAGCAGTGGAAAGAGGAAACCGCGCACAAGCTCATCGCCTCGGGCCGACCCGTCCTGACGCTCAACAAAATCCTCCCCACGACAATGACCATGCTCGGGGAGCAAATCCAAAACCGCACGGACATCCTCTTTAGGCCCCGCGCCGGGGCCTCGTCCGATACCGCGGACGCGCTCACCAAGGTCTTCTCGCAAATCGCCCAGACCAACCAGCTCCAATGGCGGCGGTCTGACCTCTTCCTGGAGGGCATCGTCCGGGGCCGCGCGTTCTACGACGTGCGCATCGACTTCAACGACGCAATGCAAGGCGAAGTCCGCATCACCAATCTGAACGCCAAGAACGTTCTGATCGACCCGGACGCGTCGAGCTATGACCCCGACGAGTGGAGCGACGTCTTCATCACAAGCTGGATGACATGGCCCGACATCGCCATGCTCTACGGCGAGCAACACGCCAAGGCCCTGCGCGGCGGCATCGGCAGCGACCTGCCCATCTTCGGGCACGACAGCGTCTTTGAACACACCGACAGGTTCGGAGGAGACTTCTCAAACCTCGGCGATGTCCCCGAAGGCACCAAGGACGACGGCACCTACCGATCTATCCGCGTCCTCGAACGCCAATGGCGCAAGTACGCGAAGACCGAGCACTTCGTCGACCTCACAACGGGGGACCTGCGGCAAGTGCCAGAGAACTGGGACCGCGAGCGCATCGCGGCCTACCTGGACCGGCAGCAGGGGAACGTGGCAGTCATTGACAAAAAAATCAAACGCTTGCGCTGGACCGTGACGGCTGGCCCCGTGGTCCTGCATGACGACTGGAGCCCCTACCGCCATTTCACCGTCGTGCCGTTCTTCCCGTTCTTCTTGTACGGGCGCTCGGTCGGGGTCGTCGAGAACCTGATCTCCGCCCAGGAACTCTTGAACAAGGCTGCGAGCCAGGAACTTCACATCATCAACTCGACCGCAAACTCCGGCTGGGTCGTCAAAGAGGGCTCACTAACCAACATGACGGTCGAAGAACTGGAAATGCGCGGGGCCGAGACCGGCCTCATCCTCGAGTTCAACAGCGACGTCCCGCCGCAAAAGATCCACGCCAACGCCATCCCATCCGGCCTGGACCGCGTAACCTATAAAGCGGAGGAGTACATCAAGTCGATCTCCAACGTCTCGGACAGCATGCAGGGGTTCGACCGGGAGGACGTCGCGGCCAAGGCCATCGCCCTAAAGCAGCAGCGCGGCTCGGCCAACCTCACCAAACTCTTCGATAACCTCGAGCGCACCGACTTCTTGCTCGCCAGTCGGGTCCTGACCCTGATCCAGAGCTACTACACCGAGCCGCGGCTCCTCAATATCACCCACGACGGGCTGGACCGGGCCGTCGAAGAAGTGCAGGTCAACCAGCCGGACGAAGCCACGGGCGCGATCATCAACGACCTCACCCTCGGCGAGTTCGACATCATTACGGCCTCCGCCCCGGCCCGCCAAGCCCTGGAAGACAGCCAGTTCGAGCAGGCTGTCTCGCTCAAGCAACTGGGCATCAACATCCCCGACGCCACGCTCATCGAGAACAGCCGGCTCATGCGCCGCGCCGATCTCATCAAGCAGATGGAAGCGTCGTCCCAGTCCCCGGAAGCCCAGGCGCAGCGCGAAATGCAGCAGCGCGGGGCCGCGGCGGAAGTTGCGGTCAAAGAGGCCCAGGCCCAAAAGACCCAGGTCGAGGCGCAGGTCCTGGCCTCCACCGGCGGGCAGCCGGCCGGGCCCGCAGGCCCGGACCCCGAGCTGGCCCGCGAGGAAATGGATATCAAGATCGCCCGCTTGAAGCTTGACGCCCAGCGGCAGGCAGCGGACGTTGAACTTGAACGCCAGCGCATGGAACACTCCCTGCTCGCCGGGAGCGAGAAACTCACCCGGGAGCAGGAGATGAAAGAGCAAGAGCTTGCGGTCAAGGCCGCGAGCGAGGCCGCAAAGGCCCAAACCGCGGCCCAGGGCCAGGAAGAAAGCGCGGCGAAAGAGCGGCTCGCACGCTTGCGCGAAGCCGAAGACCCGGACGCAACGACCCCCTGAATTAACCCACCCTCCTAGAAGGAGTATCAAATGACTGACGACGACACCAGCGCCGATCTCGATTTCGGGAACGATGCCACTGACGAACTGGACCAGATTGAGACCGGCGACGCGGACCCCGCGGACGAAGGCCCCGGCGCTGACCCCGCGGACGAGGGGCCCGGCTCTGAGGCCGCGGACGAAGGCGCAGACGACGACACCAGCGCTGCGGACGACGACGCCGGGGGCAAGAAGGACGACAACCTGATCCCGCGCCCGCGCTTCAACGAGGCCGTCCAGAAGGAACGGGCCGCGCGGCAAGCCGCAGAGACCCGCGCCCGGGAACTGGAAGCCAAGCTTCTGGAGGGCCAGACGCATCAGGTCGAGCAGACCCACCTCGAGGAAGTGCTGCGCGCCCAGAAGGCCGCCGAAGACGCCTACACCAAGGCGCTGGAAGATGGCGCGCCGTCCGACGAAGCCGCGCGCCTATTCCGGGTCATGCGGGACGTCGATGCGTACCGCGCCCGCGCAGAAGCCCAGTTCATCGCCCGCGAGCAGTCCATGGGCCTGATCGAAGCCGCCCGGCTCGATGAAGTCGTGACGACCATTGAGACCACGTACCCGGCATTCGACCAGAACTCCGACGCATACGATGAGATGCTGACCAAGCTGGTCTCCGCGGAGTATGAGACGCGCCTCAACCAGGGCATCGCGCCCTCTCGGGCGATGCGCCAGGCCGCGGACGCTGTGGCGGGTCGCTTTCTTAAAGGTGCTTCGGGTGCCTCGGGCGCGGCCGCGGGAAAGACAAAGGCCGAGGACACAGACACGGAGTCCAAAGGCGCCAAGACCGCCTCCGCGCGCAAAAAAGAAGCCATCGCGCGCAATGTGGCGACGGCCAACCGGCAGCCGCCCACGCAAGCAGGCGTCGGGGCGAATTCCGACGCCGCGGGACGGCGTGCCGGGGCCGCGGTCTCGGAAGCGGACCTGGACAAGCTCACCGCCGACGAGCTTGAAGAAGCCCTGGGGAACGCATGAACGCCAACATCGTCATCGCCGGGTTCGTCGGCCTCGTTGCCGGAACTTCGATCGCCGCCTGGGAACTCTTGAAGTGGCTGGTGCGCCTCGCGCTGTGAGCGCGCGCTGACAACTGGATGCCATAAAGAAGGGCGGCGCGGTTCCGCCCTTTTCTTTTTATTGAGTACAAAGGAGTATTGTATGTGCACACAAAGTTTTCCTCAACTTGAGGAAAACCCCGCGATACCCGGGGTAGCTGGGCCCCTCGGCCTGAGGAAGTTGCCACGGGCGCAGCCCACGGGCGTAGCCACTGCGCGCAAAGCGCTGATTTTGCAACGTCTCCCCCTAAAAGGGGAACGCCCCACCCGGCTTCCTCCAATGGAGGATTTCGAAATAATCAACAACTTAGGGCCCGTCACCGCGCCATTCCGAGTTTTCGCCAAAACTGGCGAAAACTCAGG
Source organism: Bifidobacteriaceae bacterium (assembly GCA_031281585.1). Taxonomy (NCBI): domain Bacteria; kingdom Bacillati; phylum Actinomycetota; class Actinomycetes; order Bifidobacteriales; family Bifidobacteriaceae; species Bifidobacteriaceae bacterium. The sequence continues at coordinate 9,598 of JAITFE010000153.1, forward strand.
CGTGCCCCCGAGTTTTTTCCAGAGTCGGAAAAAACCTCAAAGTCCATCCCACGAAGGAGCATTCCATGAGTAACACAGATGTCGTACCAAACAGTTTTATCTTCGAGGACCACCAAGTCCGCGTCGTCACGGACGAGTCCGGAGAATCCTGGTTCAACGCCAATGACGTTTGCGAGATTTTGGGCTACGCGAACCCATCGAAGACACTGCCGGATCATGTCGATGGGGATGACCTAACGAAACGTGAGGTCATCGACACCCTAGGTAGGACGCAGCAAGCGAACCATGTCAACGAGTCCGGGCTGTACTCCCTGATCCTCGGCTCGTCCAAACCGGAAGCCAAGCGACTCAAGAAATGGGTCACGTCCGAGGTCCTCCCGTCCATCCGAAAGACCGGCGGATACGTCGTCAGGAAAGCCGGCGTCGATGCCCTCGTGACCGCGATTGTGAACCTCGGCAACTTCGTTGCGACGGTCCCAGGCGTGGAACCGGGGATCGCCGCCGCTGCAACGCTCAACTGCGTCCGCACCAATACGGGCATCCAGATCGAGGACCTGCGGGTTGCGCTTCCAGCCCTCACCGGGCCGGACACCTCTCTCAACGCGACGAAAGTTGGCGAGGCCCTCGCACTGGGCGAAGGCCGCCGGGCCGCGGTGCTCGCCAACCGGCTCCTGGCCGACGCTGGCTTACAGTTCAAGAACCCGCGCGGGGAATGGGAACTGTCCAGCGAGGGCACCCGGTTTGCGTCCGCGCGGCCCTACAGCAACAAACACAGCGGCTACCAGATTCTCTGGAAGCCGGAAGTCGCCGGGCTCTTGCGCGAACACCTCAGCGCGGAGGAAACGCAGGCGAAGGGGGCCGAAGCATGAACATCGAACATCTGCTCGCCGTACTGGGCACCTGGACGGTGGTGATCCTGACTGCGTGCGGGGTGTACGTCGTGTCGAATCTTATCGGCTACGCCCTATGGCGGCGCATCCTGTCCCTCGCCAACACCATCGACCGCCACGCAGCAGTCGTCGAATGGACCAAAAACCACCCTGAACGCGCCGCGCGCACCTGCAAGCGGCAAGATCGCATCGACCGTATAGACGGAGAATGAAATGACATACCACAACAGCAGCACGACCATTGACATCAAGTGCAGCCCCGACGAGCTCGCCGGGGTCATTGACGCGCTCCGGCGCGCTGGGCTCTTCGACGAGGTGAGCGAGGGCGCGCCGTACCTGCCCCAAGCCGTCGTCCCGGCGGCAGTCCGGGGACCGAGGTGGCACGACAGCGTGATGGACCGCGTCCTTCTTACCACACTCATAACGGCCGTGATCACGCTGTCGATCTGCTCGACGTGGATTATTGCCAAACTTGCGGGGTGGGTAGCATGAGTAACCTTGCGACCGTGAAGTACCTACAGCGCGACCTCACCATGACCAGCCGGGAGATTGCGGCGCTGTGCGAGAAAGAGCATAAAGACGTAATGCGGGACAT
>JAITFE010000154.1 GCA_031281585.1 Bifidobacteriaceae bacterium
GGCCGGGGCCGCCCAGGGTGTGGCGTGATCGGGCTCGACACGAACATGATCGTCCGCATGGTGGTGCGCGACGACGAGCGCCAAACAGCCGTGGCGGACCGCGTGTTCGACAGCCTTACCCCGCGCGACAAGGGCTATCTCACCCAGATGGTCCAGGTGGAGCTTTGGTGGGTCCTGCGCCGCCGCTACAGGCAGCCCGCCGCCGAGGTGAGCAAGCTCATGGCTGAGCTGTTGGCCTCCGACAACCTGGAGTTTGAGAAGCCCCAGGACCTGGCCTGGGCCCTCGAACTCACGAATCAGGGGGCGGACTTGGCCGACTTGCTGATCGCCCGGCAGGCCTCGCGACGCGGGGGCTGCACCCTCACCTTGGACGAGAAAGCCGCGGCGCTGGGTTTTGGCATGGAACTCGCAGACTGACCAACCCGTCGACGGCGCGGCCTGGGGCCACCGCCGATCGACCCCGGCTGTGGCGCGATCCGCAGCCGAAACCGGGTCCTGGTGCTGGACAGGATGGCCCGCTGCTTGCGCGTCAGCCGCCATGATTATCTATGTGGGACCGTCATCGTCAAGGTGCGACTGCTCTGGGCCTGCGTGTCGACCCGGCTCTGCCACGGCTTGGTGGTGATCGTCTGCGGAATGGAAGCCCGCCAATGGGTTCTTCGGGAATTGGGACTGCAATGAGACCAGACGATCTGAATCGGACCGCCGACGACTTGCGGGCCGCCGCCGAACTCCAAGCCCGACCGGCCACCGCCGGCCAAGCCCCATACGACCTCCGCCGCCTCGCCGTCCACGGCCTCATTGCGCGCTCGATGGCGTGCCTGGCGGCGCTGGTTTTGTCAATCGGTTGGCTCGGCGGCTGCACGCAGGACCGGCCGTACCCTCCAGTGGAAGGCGAGTCGCTTGAGTTCACGGTGGTCAAGACGATGTCGACGGGCGCGCCCTACGGCGACCCCGACGCGCTTGAGACGTTGGTGTTAAAGGACGATGGCATGCTTGCGGCCTGTTGGGGAGAGCCGGGCGCCGCCGGCGGCATTCAACCCCGCGAGCACATCATCGACGGGGACGCGCCCGACATTCCCGGCGGCGTGACGGCCGTGTGGTTTGAGGTCGGCCTGGAGATGCCCACCGCAAGTGCCGAAGTGCAGGGTGTGTACGCGTCACATGACGAGTGGACCATTGCCGTCCGGATGATCGACCTTGGACCGGCTACCACCGTGGCGGTGGATTCTTTCCCTGCGGGAATCCTGTTTGTTGAGGCTCCGCCCCCGGGCAAAGTCAGGGTGCGGTTCGAGGATCAAACGGGTGGCAGCGTGGACGGCCAAGTCATCTGGGGCGAGCCCGCAACTGACGTCGCGGTCTGCCAGCCCACGGACTCGTAGGCCGAATCCGAACCCGAACCGACAGAGCCCCGGCCCTGGGCGCGGCGCGAAGCGGCCCGGCAGCGTGACGTCAGCCTGGCGCCGCCAAGCCTGACGGCACCGGGCGCCAGATGACGTGGCCCGCCAAAGCCCCCTCAATGCTGCTGAGCCACTCACCGCCGCCGCCAATTGCGACGCGTTCAGCGCTGGCTTTTGGCACTGCATGCGTAATGACAATGGCGTTACGCTGCTGTAGAGTTCTGCCGTGTCCGAATCTGACCGCAGGCCCGCCACGCGAGAGGCGCTGAACCTCCGGTGGCGCCCCGAAGACCGAGCGCTGATCGACCGGGCCGCCGGGGCGGCCGGCCTGACCCGCACCGATTTCGTCTTGGGCGCCGCGAGAGACCGGGCAATTGAGACGCTCCTCGACCAGGTTTACCTTGAACTGGCTCCGGACGCGTTCCTGGCCTTTTCGGAGCAGCTTGACCGAGCCCCCGAGCCGAATGCGCGCCTTGAGGAGACCCTGCGGGCCAAGGCGCCGTGGGAAGGGGCGTGAGCCTGAGGCCCCCGGAGCCAATCGCCGCCGCCCACGACACGAGCGGATTCCGCTCCGGGGTCGACACGCTCGACGCTTGGCTCCGGCGGCGGGCGCTGGCCAATGAACGGTCAGGCGCTTCACGCACTTTCGTGGTCGCCGATGGGCAAACCGTCGTGGCGTACTACTCGTTGGCGGCCGCCTGCGTTGCCGCCCGCGATGTCTCCGGTCGCATTCGGCGCAACATGCCCGACCCGATTCCCGCGGTGCTGCTGGCGCGCCTCGCCGTGGACTCCGGCTGGCAAGGCGGGGGCTTGGCGCGTTCCTTGGTGCGGGATGCCGTGCTTCGCGCCCTCGCGGCGTCAACGGCGGTGGGTGTCCGCTGCCTGGTCGTCAACGCGCTCTCGCCCAAAGCGGCGGAGTTCTGGGAGCACATCGGCTTCACACCGGCGCCGCGGGAACCCTTACTGTTGGCCATCGCCTTGAAAGACGCGGCCGCAGCCCTTGACCACAACTGACCACGCCCGACACACGAGCGGCACGGCAGCCCCAAGACGCCGGCACGGCCTCTCATTCGACTCTGCCCCGTTTGGCAGGCCTGGCTGATCTGGCCGTTGACTTGGCCGTCACCGGCGGGAAACGTGCCGACAACCCCACATCCATAGTCTGACCGGCAAGCTCGTCCCTATTCCGGGAGCCGCGCTATACAAGGAGGCCCCGCCCCCCATGGTCCGTCTGAACCGCCGCCACCACCGAGCCCGCGCCGTCCGCGACGCGATTCGGTTGGAAGTTCTGGATGGCGCCTGGGGTGATTCGATCCTCCCTTCGGAAGACGACCTGGCGAAAGACTTCGCGGTGGGCCGGAACGTGGTCCGCGAGGCCTTGAACGCGCTGGTCTTGGAGGGGATCCTGGAACGCCGCCAAGGGATTGGCACGCAACCCAAGAGCCGCATCATCCTCCACGCCGCAGACTCCCTGCGGGCGCTGCATGAAGACGACGAGCGGGCCCGCCGCGGCCGGCCTATCCGCCACCGGCTGATCGACTGGCGGATCGAGGAGGCGCCCGGCGGCTACGCCGCCGCCCTGGGCCTCCCGGTAGGCGCCCCGATCATTGTCTACGAGAGGCTGACGTGCTCCGACACGCCGCTGATCTTCTGGTCCACCCGCATCAGGGGCGACCTGGGGTTGGAGCCGCCGGGAGAGCGCGGGCAATGGGTGGACATCGGGTTTTACGAATACATTGAGCGGTCAGGCGCGCGCTTGGGGGAGGGCGTTGTGCGGACCAGCGCGGCCCCCGCCGACCAAGGCGTCGCCGAGGTCCTGGAGATCGCCCCCGGCGACCCGGTGCTGGTCCAGTCGCGGCGCGTGGCACTGGCCGACGGCCGCCCGCTCGAGGTCAGCACCGGCTACTACCGACCCAACCAGGTGGCCCTCCTCAACCGGTTCAGCCGCGCGGAGCCTTCGGCCAGAGCCGGATAGGCAAGCGGCCCCCGCGCCCAGGAGCAGCAGACCGCCGAGCAAGCAGGTCGCCACCTGGCCGCTGAACCTTTCCAAAGCCCAAGTCAGCGCGAGCGGGCCCAGGATTGTCCCAAGATCGCCAAAAGTGCGGTACACCCCGGTGGCCAATCCGAGGCGGGCGGGCGAGACGGCATCGGCCAAGCTGGCCAACGGCAGACCGCTGGCCAACGAGCTGAGAACGCCCACCGCCACCATGACGGCGATGAAGGCGCCGGGGCTCCGGGCCAACTGATAGAGCGGGGCGCCCAACCCGGCGAGCGCCAGCGTTCCGGCCACCAGCCAACGTTTGTCCCAGCGATCAGCCACCAAGCCCAGAACCGGCAGCAGCGCCAAGCTGACAACGGTCACCCCGGCCATGCCGAACCCGAGTAGCCAGGGCGGGACGTGCGCGGAAGACTGTCCCAGCAGCGGCACCAACGACTGCTGGCCGCCGAACCGGGCGGCGAAGACCACAAACCCGACAACGCTGAGGGCCGCGACAGCCGCTCCCCCTGAGACCGGACGGGTTCGGCGAGGCGGGCTCTCCTGGGAGCGGTCCGCAGCCGCGCCGCCTTCTTCGGTCAGGCGCAGCGACCGGCTCACCGCCCGCCACCGGATGAGGCACCACGACACGAACCCGACCGCGCCGGCGGAAGCCGCCACGAACGCGGCCGGGGCGTTCGCCAGCGACAACGCCACCCCGCCTATGGCCGGCCCGAGCGCGGCACCGGCAAGCTGGCACGCCTGGAGCAGCGATCCGACGCGCCCACGGGTGCGCGGCGCCGCGCCGCCCATCAACAACGACTGGCCAGCGGTGATCGCCGCTCCGGAGAAGACTCCGGCGACAGCCCGCAGCGCCAGGACAGCCGGAAGCGAGGTCATGAAACCCGTGACGACGGTGCAACCGGCCACGCCCACCACCGCGCACACTACGAACGGGAGGCGAGGCAGCCGCTGAGCCAGGATCCCGGCAGGAACGTTCGCCAGCAGCCGGCCCACTCCGAACGCTGAGATGATCGAGCCCAGCACCACCGCCCCAGCGCCCAACTGCGCGGAGTACGTGGGCAGCGCCGGTATGACGCTGCCCCAGCACATCTGGGTGGCCGCCACCAGTCCGCTGACCACCAGGCGGCCTTCGGTTACCAGGCGTCCGCCAGGCGGCGCACCGCCGACTGAGCCGGTGCGCGCCGCCAGGGGCTGCCTGCGGGCCGAACGCCGCGCGGACCTAGTTTCCCGGCTAGAGCGCTTCGACAAATTGCAGGTCAACGACATCTTCGAACTCGGCCGGATCGGATTCGTCTTGCAGCGCGCCCGCGCCGCGGGCGACTTTCAGGGCCAGTTCCGTGGCTTCAAATGAGATCTCCGGCGTGGCCGGCCACAGGTCGTCCGCCAAGGCGCGGTCCAAGATGGCGGAGATGAGCGCCGGGTCGAGGTTTGAGAACTCCTTTTGGGCTATGCCCTCCGCCTTGGCGCGGTCGCCGTGGATGATTTCCAGGGCTTCGGCGATTCCCGCGACAAACGCCTGGGCGGTCTCCGGGTCTGCCGAATAGGTCGCCGTGGGCACGTTGATCGTGGAATAGGCGTAGTCGCCCAGAATGGTCGGGACAGACATGATCGGTTCGTCCCACACGCCTTCCGCCACGCCCTGCGCCACAATCGGGTCGGCGATCAGCGCGAAATCGGCCTGATTCTGCTGGACGATGGCGATTGGCGCAGCCGCGTCCGCCGACTCGGTGAGTTTGACGTCTTCCGTGGAAAGGCCGCCGACCTCCAAGATGTAACGAAGGATCGAATTGGGTGTGCCGCCGTACGCGCCTGTCACAACGCTCTTGCCTTTGAGGACATTGGCGGCGTCCTCAATGGATTCGATGGGACCCTGGTCCAGGCCGGCGCGGGCCACCAAATACACGTTGCCGCGGTTGACCACGTTGGCGATGGCTTTGATCTCGGTGTCGCCGCTGGAATCCTGCGCCTTGACGAAGCCGTTGTGCTCCGGGCCGCCAATGAATCCCCAAGCCTGTCCGGCCAGCACCGCGTTGACGTGCGCCCCGCCGCCGGTGTTCTGAGTGGTGACCGACACGTCCAGGCCCTTTTCAGCGAAGATGCCCTCATGGATGGCGATGTACAGGGGCAGGTAGCCCAAGTTGTGGGCGGGTTCCGACACGACGAGCGACGTCAGGTCACCGCCCCCGGTGTTTGACGCGTTGGCGGACCCATTTGCGGACCCGCCGCCGGCCGGAGAGTCAGGCGCGCAGCCGGCCAGGCTGACTGCGGCGGCGGCGAACAGCGCGACGCCGAGGAACGGCATGGTGCGTCTCATGATGCGGTGGCCTTTCGTTGGAGTTAATTGGAAGCGAGGATGGTTGAGGCGAGGCGGCGTTCGGCGAAGCCGACAATCAGATACAGGGCGACGGACAGCAACGCCAGAACGAACACCCCGACCCAGATGAGGGCGATGTCGTAGACGCTGCCCGCGTAGACAATCAGTCGGCCCAAGCCCCGTTGGGAGCCGATGAACTCGCCGACAATGGCGCCCGCCAGCGCAAGGCCGATCGTGACGCGCAGCCCGGAGATGAGCCAAGGCAGCGTGGACGGGACCACGACGGAGCGGAAAATCTTGCCTCGGCGCGCGCCCAGCGAGGCCAGCATGCGCACCAGGTCCCGGTCGACCTGGCGGACACCGGCGGCGGCTCCCAGCGCCTGGACCGCCATGACCATGGCCGTGGCCATGGCGATCTTCGACGACATGCCGATCCCGAGCACCAAGACCACAATGGGGGCGAGGGCGAGTTTGGGAATCGCCTCGAACATGACGATGAACGGCTCAGCGGTCTTGGCGTAGAGCCTTGACCACCAAAACGACAAGCCCAGGCAGGTGCCCGCCACCGTTCCGAGGAGGAACCCCGACGCGGCGCTGGTCAGCGTGAAGGCGATGTCGCCCCAAAGCGTTCCGGAGGCGAACTGCTGGGCCGCTTTGGCGAGGATCCGGCTGGGCGAACTCCAGTAGAACGTGTTGACGGCGCCAAGCCGGGCACCCACCTCCCAACCTCCCACAATGGCCACGACCACGCAGGCGCGCCAGAAAGCGACCACCCAGGGGCGAATCGGGCGGTTGTCCGGCACATAGGTCCGGACCTTGGCGCGGGGCGCGCTCTTGGGACCCGCCGCCTCCAGTTCGAGCAGTAACTGGGTAGGCGCCTCGACTGCGGTCATGACGCCGCCTCCGGCGTGGCCATCAAGGTTGCCCGGACCCGCTCTTTGGCGGAGATGAACGCCGGGTCGGCCAGGCAGTCGACCTTCCGGGGGCGGGGCAGGTCAACCGTTACCTCGTCCGCGACGAATCCGGGCCGGCCGCTCATCACGTAGATCCGGTCGGAGCAGAGCACCGCCTCCTCCACGTCGTGGGTCACCAAAATGGTGGTCTTGTGAAACGACGCGTGCACGTCAAGCAGCCATAGCTGCATCTGCAGGCGCGTTTGGGCGTCGAGCGCCCCAAACGGCTCGTCCAAAAGCATGATCTGCCGGTTGAACAACAGCGTGCGCAGCAGCGCCGCCCGCCCGCGCATGCCGCCGGAAAGCTGGGCGGGTTTCGCTTTGCCGTAGCCGCCTAGGCCGTAGTGCTCCAAGAGCGGCCGCGCGGCCGCCATCGCCTGCCGGCGGCTGAAGCCGCGCACCTCCAGGCCTATGATCACGTTCCCCAGCACGGTGCGCCAGGGCATCAGCATGTCCTTTTGCAGCATGTAGCCCACCAGCCCGGTTTGCCCGGTGCGGTCCCGGCCGTCGATTTCGACAAAACCCTCCGTGGGGGTCTCCAGCCCGGCGATGATTGAGAACAGAGTCGATTTCCCGCAGCCGGACGGGCCGACAATCGACACGAACTCGCCGGGCCGGGCCACCAGGTCCACGGGCAGCAAAGCCGGGACCTTCTCGGCCTTCTCCGCCGACCGGCCGCGCTTTCCCGGGGCGGCGAAAGACTTGGCGACCCCACACACCTTGAGGGTCGAACCGGGCGGGTTGACGGCGGGCGGGCGGACGGCATCGGCGGAAAGCTCAGCCCGTGCTGGGGCTTCGCGGGTGAGGGAACTGGCCATGGCGGCGGCTCCTTTCGCTTGGCGTGCGGGTTGTTTCAGACGGCGGCGAGGACGCTGCCGGCGGAGGCGTTAGCGGGGGCGACGATGCCGTCGTAAAGGTTGTCCGGGAGGCCGTCGAAGTACGTCAGCACATGGTCGGTCGGCACCACGTCCGCGTACTTCGCGTTCATGTCGAACAACGCCATGGCGTGGGAGGCCTCGCCGCGGTCGAAGCAGCCCTCCTCCGCCAGGAGCACCCGGAGGTTGTAGGAGAACGCGTCCACCACCGTGGCGCGCACGCAACCCGAGGTGGTGGTGCCGCAGACGACCAACGTGTCGCAGCGCGCGGAGTTCAGGTCCGAGATCAGCGAGGTGCCGTGGAACACGCTGGGGGCCCGTTTCTTGATGACCACGTCGCGTGGCTCCGGCGCGATCTCCCGCACTATCTCCTGCGCGCCGAATCCCGCCGGCGGCGCGGCCTCCGCTCCGCGGGTGTTGCGCCACAGCCCCCGGCCGAACCCGTCCGGGCGGGGCTCGTAGCCGGTCGAGTAGAAGATCGGCAGGTTCCGGGCGCGGGCACCGTCCAGCAGCCTTTTGATGTGCGGAATGGCCTCCCAAGCGGTGGGCCCGCAGCTGTTGTGCCATTTCGCTATGGAGTCAAGCAACGGTTCGCTTTTGTCTCCGGTGAACGCATAGCTCACGTCGATCACCAGCAGCGCGGGCCGGGCCCCGGGGCCCAGGTATGCGCCGTAGCCGCTGGCCGGAAAGGTGGTCTTGTCCTGGTCTGATAGGAACTTGTCCCAAATTGCCATGCGAGGTTCTCCTCTTGCCGTTCGTTCGGATTTCGGATCCCCTGGCGTGTGGCGCAGCGGCGCCGAACGCGCCTTCGATCCGCACGTGAAAACCTACGGACCGGTCCTTTCTGGGGCTTTTCGGCCCAGTTGCCGCCCAGTTAAGCCACCTCAGCGAGCGGGCGTCCCCCGCGCGACCAGCCCAAACACGCCTCCGGGCCAATGGAAACGCCACCAATTCGGGCGTTAGTCCGGCGCTCCCGGCCGCAGACAACGTCCCGGCGCGTCCGGACCGCGCCAACCCCACCGCCGATGCCGTCCGCCCAGGTTGGCGGCAGATCGCCAGAGTTCCCGCCGAACAGCCGCCATCGCCGCCGGTTTACGCGGTCAGGTCCGACAGCACCTCTGCCACGTCGTCCGTGAACGGAAGGCCGACCATTGCGTCGGACACGGACGCTGCCGCGCGCTCAAAATCCTCTTGGGAGAGCGGGTCGCCAAAACACTCAAGGCGGACGAACGGGCTGGTCGCAAAGGTCGAGCCGCCGTGCTCTTCGATCAAGCGCTCCACTTGGCCGCCCCACTGCGGGTCCGCCTCAACCGGGTGGACGACCAGGCAGGACTCGAGGTAGATCAGCTTCAAGGCCTCGCGTTCGGCGTTGACCGCCGCCTCGTTTTCCGCACGGATCCGCTGTCGCGCACAGTTAGGATTCGCCGCCGCCAACACTGCGCGGCCGTGCCCGCGCCCCTCCGCCTTCACCGGCACCAATCGAACCTTGGGGAACACGAAGCGACTCGATGATGATCTCCTCGCCGGCCTTCGCCCGCCGGATCAACGAGGACAAGTTCTCACGGGCCGGATACACCCCCCAAACTCGCCGCAGTCCCGTTATGCCTGATCCCGTCGTCAGCCACCACGGGGCACCCGAGGGGCTGGGGAGGAGGTTCGAAAACCTCACTAGCCCCAGCATAAAGCAAGCCCCCACCCGCCAATTCCTGCCTGCCAGGAACCGGTCGGGTGGGGGACTGCGCTGGGTCTATTTATGATCATCTACACGGACGCCCCCCTGCTTACCAGGGTTTGCGCACATCGTCGGAGTGTTTCCCATGTCCACAATCGGATCACTCATCTCGCGCACTTCCCCACAGAGCGCGCCAAAAGTCTCAACAGGTTCCAATACCGCTGTCGCCATCATATTCACCTCCCTTCAACAGAGTCGCCGCAATTGCAGTAGCAATTTCTGAGTTCAGCTGGTCATCGCGCGAGAACCACTGCCCCACGGGGTTGACCTCGAGAAATACGGTGTCACCGGCGCTGCTTTCGACAAGATCTATGGCGCCATAGACCAATCCTAGCGCCGACATAGTCGCCTTCAGCTTGGCAACAGTATCGGTGTCGAGTAGCACCCTTGCGGACTTTAGCGTACCTTGCACCGATCGGTGACGACAGTCGACTGCGTCTTCGAGGCCTTCACCCGTTAGGCGTATAGCGAAGTACCTGCCGCCTACCCATATCACTCGGCATTCCGCCACTTTGCGCACAAATCGTTGAAACTGGCACGGAGACCGGTCGACCAACTCAATGCGAGAGAGGAGTTCCGAGTCGACCAGGGTCGTTAACGTCTCGCGCCACACCTCCCCATAATCGTAGTAATACGATTCTATCGGTTTGTACACGGTTGGGCCAGAACAGAATTCCTTTGCCTTGTCACTCGAGTTTGTGACGAGCGTCTTGGGGACCGTTAGACCGCAGGAGGCGGCGACAACCTGTTGCAGCAACTTGTGCCGCGCGCTTGCGATCGCCTCCGGCCGGTCAACCCAATGCTTTCTGCCCAGCAAGAGCCAGGTTGACTCAAGAACGTGCCGCAGATCACTTTCGGCCGCCGCCCGCTGAATCTTGTCGGTTATGCGAAAGTCGAAAACGAACGGTCGTCGATACCACACGGAAACCATGCTCATAAGATCATTGGTGCAGCCGTTTTCGACTAGCCAAATGCTCGGCCCGTCGTGCGACAGTTCTATTGTCAACCGCTGTTTGCCGTTGCACAGATCGTCGGTATTCATTCTCACAGGCGTTCCACCGAGGGCCTGAATCGATGACTCTACTAGATCACTGGTCGGGTGGTCGAGAGAATTGGTCAGCATTAAGACCTGCTCGTTCGTCATCGTAAGGCCGACCGACCGTCTTGCCCAGCGGTGACCACCTGGCGGCTTCTGCGTTGGCTGCTGCGTGTCCCTACGTGTCGCATCTCCCATAGGTTCTTGCCCGTGTGCGCGGCATAGGCACTACTACCGCAAGTTCGCGGGTACTCCGGAATGGCTGTGACGCCACTCGTTGTCGGACGCGTGTGACGCCAACCCGAGAGGTGTTTGCGGCGCGAAGACCCGTCTTCGCGATGGCGCATAATAGGCATTCTGCGTACGGATCCAGCGATTCCTCCGCGTACTGATGATTCGCGATAAGCCCAAAAGCGCGCTGCGAAGACCGCAGGCCATTCCCGACTCGCCGTTCCGGAAACCTGCTCATCGGCCTCTACAGCACCAAGGCGCAAGGGTAATGCCCCCTTGCCTGCGTATTGCCAGCGCCTGGCGTGTCGCCCTTTGGATGATTGCCGTGCCGGATTCGACGTTACCCGGCGCGAGGCTTTCAAATGCCCTCGATAGGGCCTACAGTCGCCCGAATCAAATATACGCATGAACTGATAGGGGGTCGCGTGCCGCCGTTGAGGCGCTGCGAGCACCCATTGCCTGCCCTTGTGAATCTCTAGATCATCCCCTCCCAATTCGAGCGCAACCGCCCTGCAACTAGACTCTCCCGCGCATAGGGCGTTTGACAGACCACGGTCCCAGCTGTTCGCATCGGTGGCGTCTTTGATGGCTCGGCACCAGCCACCGCCAACTTCCGCCCGGCCGCGCACCTGAGCACCGACCGCGTCTTGATCCACTGCTGCTATTCGAAAGCAGCTCTGCGAACCCGAACTTCTCGGAGAAGTCCGGAAGCGATCAACTTCAACCCTCGGATCGTGTACATCTTCCAGGAATACCTCGCTTGGGCACCCGGCCCACCGGCCCACCGTGTGCAAAGCTTGGTCGGGCCGCGCGTATTCCGTCCGCGCTTCGCAGATCTGGCCATTCACTTCGTTCATAGAGCCTCCGTTGGGTTCACTCGCGCCAGGCAGATCACGGAGACAGCCGCCTCGGACGAACCATTCGATTACGTCGCCGAACTCAACATTCTCGCCGACCAAATCCGCTGCCGCACCAAGCGGGCGATCTACCAATTCCGAAGTCGGAATATGCTCTGCGCTAATTGCCACAGGCCCCGCCGGCGACCTTGATACAATCGCGCCCGCCACCGCGCCGCTGTTCCTCAAGCGATTTCCACGAGCCACCACCATACCACCTAACTGCACGGCGACTTGGCTTCTTCGAGCCACAACCAAAGGCTTTGACCAATTCCTCCAGGCAGAGAGCAGCATTTCGGCCTAATTGCACCCACTGAAGATGGTCTCCCAGTATGACTTGCGAGTCTTTTGGGTATCCAGATTCCAGGATTGTTTGAAGACGACCGCAGTATGACACTGAAGTTGCCAGATCAGTTGCTGAGTGCAGTATTGGTTGCCGACTTTCCCGCAGTACTCTGCAATCAGATCGCGGGGAGAGCCCGGACTGAAGAGGAACAGCGTCAAGCGCCCTTGAGTGGTCGGCGTGACCCGAATTGTCGTTCCACCTTCACCGTTGTCCTTGATAATCTCGATCTTGTCGATCAGGTGGTACGGAGTCGTAGACCTTTGGCGCGGGGATTCCTGATTCTGGATCTTCTTTCCTGTTTCGATGCCAGCCCGATCGAATAGATCCGTGGGAATGATCGATATCAAGTACCCTAGAAAGTCCCTGAATGTCGAAGGATTGTCGCCCACGAATTCGTGCCTTTGAACCGTCACGGGCCGCTCAAGAGTTCCTCGATACAAGTCAGCCTGAACCCAAGTCGCAAGTGTTGGTTGGTAGGTGCGCGCGTAGTAGTGGACCACCTGGTTGTCTTCGGGGTCGGTGCGTTCGCCGCTGTAGCCGAACCGGAGGTTCAGGTCCTTGAGTTGGATTCCGTAGTCCGTGTAGTCGGTGTCCTTGGTTTGGAGTTTGCCCTTTTCGACCGTGCCCACAATTGAGTAGAGGGCGTCCTGGATGTACCACTCGGGCGTGCCCTTCTTGCCGACCTGTTGGCCCAGCAGTTCGCCGTAGGCGTCCCGAAGGTAGATTTCCGGGGTTTTGCCGTCCATGGCGTAGACCGGGTCCAGGCCGTCATGGGTCCAGGTCACATGCTCGGTCTTGAGGTCTTGGTTGACCACGCGGCCCAGCGCGTCATAGGTGAAGGTGACGGCGTGCTTGACGGCCAGTTTGTACTCGAGGGCGGTCAGCGAGGGGCTCCGCTCCTCCAGTTCCAGGGTCAGGTCCTCGCCGTAGGCGGTCAGGTGGTTCGCCTCGTCGTACTGATAACCCATCAAATTCGGCTTGGCGGTGCCGGTCTTGGTGCTGGAAAGGATCAGGTTCCCGGCCAGGTCCCAAGTGTTCGTGGTGGTGGCGATCTTCGTCTTCTTGCCACAGTAGCGGCGGGTCTGGACGGACTGGGTGAGCTGCCCGGCGGCATCGTAGGCGTTGTCCTGAACAATCCAATCGTCCTTCTTGACGGTGCTCGGGTCGTTGGGGGCGGTCCACTGGACGCGGTTGCCGACCGCGTCGTAAACGTAGGTGGACGGCAGCGCGCCGCCCTCGTCCGCGACCAACCGGCCCAGCGGGTCGTAGGCGTACGTGGCCGTGACCGGCTTGTCCTTGTCGACTTGGCTGGTGCGGGACGCGACCAGGCCGGTGTCCGTGTAGGTGTACGCGAAGGACGCCAGTTGCTTGGCTTTCGCGCCCACGGTGGTCAGGGACGCGATCTGGCCGGTTGGCGTGTACGAGGTCGTCACCACGCTGCCGTCGCCTCGCGTGACGGCGGTCGGCTGACCGGCCGCGTCGTAAGCCACCGTCACCTGCCCGAGTTGGCTGTCAATCGCCGTGGTCTGGCCGGCCGCGTCCAGGGTGTAGGCCAGTTTCTCCCCGCCGGGCAGGGTCAGGGAGGTCCGGTTGCCCGCCGGGTCGTATCCGTAAGCCAAGGTGTGCCCGCCGGCGTCCGTGGTCGTGGTGACCCGCCGCAGCAGGTCGTACGCGGTCGTCACCGTGCCGGTGGCGTTGACCGCCAGCGTTTGGTTGCCGACCTCGTCATACGCGAACGTCTCAGCCTTGCCCGTCGAATAGGCGCGCTTGGTCAGATTCCCGCTCAGGTCGTACGTGTAATTGGCGGTCACGCCGGTCGCGGCCGTCTCGCTCGCCAGCCGTCCCGCCAAGTCCCAGCCGTACACCGTCACCCGGCCAATCTGGTCGGTCTCCTTGGACACCTGGCCGTTCGCGCCGTACTCGAACGCGGTCACCCCGCCGTTGGCGTCCGTGATGGTCGCCAGCAGATCGCGCGGATCGTAGCCGTACTTGGTCGTCACATTCTGCTGGTTCGTGCTCGGCCCGCCCTCAACCGCGTTTTCCACAACCGACGCCAGGTTTCCGTTCGCGTCATAGCCATACCGGGTCACGATGCCGTCCGCGTCCGTCGCCCCAACCAGGTTTCCGCCCAGGTCGTAGGCCAGTTTGGTTTTGTGCCCGCCCGCGTCGGTGACCGCCACCGCGCGTCCGGCCTGGTCGTATTCAGTCAAGGTCTTCCGGCCCAACGGGTCGGTCACCGCCGTCACAAGCCCGCCCGCGTCCAACGCGTACTGCGTGGTGCGGCCCAGGCCGTCGGTTTCCGCCGTGACCCGCCCCAGCGCGTCGTAGACGGCTTTGCTCGTGTTCCCGTTCGGATCGGTGACGGCGACCTGGTTGCCTGCCGCGTCATAGGCGAACGCCGTCACCCCGCCCAACGCGTCAGTCTCCGCAGTCACCCGCCCGGCACCGTCCAAGGTGTACGCGGTGGTCGCGCCCCGCTGGTCGGTTTCGGCGGTCAAGCGCCCAGCGGCGTCATAGGCGCGCGCCACCACGCCCCCATCCGGGTCGGTGACCGAAACGACCTGGTCACGCCAGTCGTAGCCGTAGCTGGTGACCGCGCCCAACGGGTCGGTCACGGCGGTGATGCGGCCGGCCGCGTCATATGCGGCCGTGGTGACGCCGCCGTCGGGATTGGTGACCTGGGTCGCCAAACCGCGGGCGTCGCGGGCGTAGGAGGTCGTGAACCCGGCGGCGTCCGTCTCGGCTGTGACCCGCCCGGCGGCATCGTAGGCCGTCTTCGTGGTGTTGCCCCGGCCGTCGGTGATGGCTTTCGGCCGGCCCAACGCGTCAAGGCTGTAACCGGTCGCGTGGCCGAGCGGATCGGTGATCTTGACCAGCCGGTTTTCTTTGTCGTACCCGTACTTGGTGACCCCGCCGTCCGGGGCAGTGGTGGCGAGCAGGTTCAACTCGGTGTCGTACTGGTAGGCGGTGACGGCGCCCCGCTGGTCCGTCCACTTGACCACCTGCGCGTTCGCGTCATACTCCCAGGCTTCCCAGGTGGCGTCCGCATAGGTTGTCTTGGTCAGATTGTCGTCCGCGTCATAGGCGTAGCTGGTCACCGCGCCCAACGGGTCCTTAGCCGAGGTCAGCCGATTCGCCGTGTCGTAGGTGTAAGAGAAGGTCGCGCCAGTCGGGTCGGTCACCGCAGTGGTGTTGCCCCGGCTGTCATAGGCGATGGTCGTGGTCTGACCCAATTCGTCAGTCACCGAAGTCACATCGCCGTTGGCGTTGTAGACGCTGGTGACGGTGGTTCCGTCCGGATTGGTCACCTTGGTCGGCAGACCTTGGGCGTTGACCTCGAACGCGGTTGACCGGTCCGCGCCGTCCGGGCCGCCTTGGTCCGTGGCCTTCACCACGTCCCCGGAATTGTTGTACTCCAGCGTTTGGACCGCGCCGGACGGGTCGGTGACCTTGGTCGGCAAGCCCGCCTGGTTGTACACATAGCTCGTCTTCGCGCCGGTCGGCGTCACCTCCGCGGCGGTCAGCGCGGTGTTCGTGTACTCCGTCAACGTCACCCCGCCCAAGGCGTCGACAACCTTGGTGACCTGCTTCAAATCGTTCCAGTGGTAGACGGTGACCGCGCCCGTCGCGTCGGTGAACGTGGTCGTCTTGGCCGCGTCGTCAAACACCAGGGTCCGGGTGTAGCCCATGGAGGTGGTCTGCTTGACCACCCGCGACTGCTGGTCGTAGGTGTTGCGCAACCACACCACCCCGTCCGCCCCAGTCTCCGAGGTCATCCGGTGGGCGCTGTCGTAACCGAAGCCTTTGACCCGGCCGGCGGGGCTTTCAAGCCGCACCAGGTCGCCGTCGTTCGAGTAGCCCAGCTTCCACACGGCGCCGCCCGGCCTGGTGAACGCCGTGATCCGGCCCTGGCTGTTGGTTGCGACCGCGACCGTTTGCCCCGCCTGATCCGTGATGGCGGACAGCTTGGGGAACAAATCGCCGGTCCCGTTGTAGGCGAGGCGGATGGTGTTGCCCTGGCGGTCGCGCGTCCACGTCAATGCGGCCCGGCCGGTGTCCTCATCCAAGGCGAAGCCCATCGACTCGTCGCCGCTGGCCGAAGTCCAGACCAACGCCGTGGCTCCGTCATAGCGCAACGTGGCGTAGGCGTCGCTTGGCCCCACGAATCCTCCGGAGCCGTTCGACTCGAACAGGAACGACCTTCCGTCGGCCAGCGTCACCCCCGCCGAATCGTCGTCGAAGAGCTGCACGTAGCTGCCGTAGGCGAAGGACCATCCCGTGCCCACCTGCGAATCCAGGCCCGACTGGGCGTTGTAGTGCAAGGTGGTGTCGACGACCTGGGAGCCCACGCCCGTTAGCTCAAAGAGGGCCTCTGAAGTCACAAAGTTGCCGGTCGACATGGACACCGGGTCCGCCCCGTAGCGCAAGAAGTTCTGGTACCCCAGGTTGCGCAACCGGGCCAACTCATCCGCCGAGGGACGGCTGGGGTACTTCGAGCAACTGAGCCCGCGCGCCACCAACTCGTCCTGAATCGCCGCCGTGACGCCGTCCGCGATGTACCCGAAGCCGCGCCCTTCCGGATCAAGAATGACCTCGTGGTCGTAATTGTGGTCAAGGAACAGCGCCTCTATCTGCGCGTATGGGAAGGGCAGACCCGAGTAGCCCGGGTACCACGGAGAGAGCGGCGCCGTGCCGACCCCCAACGTGGACGGGCGGCCGGTGAAAGCCGACACCTGATTCAGGAACTTGGCGGCGAAGCCGGCGTATTCGGGCGGCGCGTACGCCCTGGGGCCGCCGTCGGTCTGCACACCCCACGGCGAGCCGGTGAGGGCGTTGAACGCCACCGTCACCATAAGGTCGGGGTTGGCAGCCTCCGCCACCGCGCGCCTTGTCGCCACCGGCACCGTCGGCACGTTCGGATTGTCCCGTGTCAGCACCACATTCGCCTTGCAGTTATCTTGCAGGCGGGTCTTCACCTCGTTGGCCAGCCGAATGTTGAGCGGCAACTCTGTCACCAGCCCATAAGCGGGCCAGGTCACATGGGCCACGTCGTTGTCGGGGTCCAGCACAACGGTCGCGCGGGCGGCCGCCTCCACCGGCGCTGAAAGCATGAGGGTTGACGCCGCGACCGCGACCGCCGTCGTCATTGCTACTAAGAAACCGTGACGTCGCATGGCAACCTCACTCCTTCATGGTTGATTGTGGGCTTGTGGGCTTGTGGGCTTGTGGCTTGTGGCTTGTGGGTGTGCGGTTGCCATGCCTTGGCCGGCGGCGGGGACGGGCGAAATGCCCTGTCGGCCCGTGGACAGCCTGTGGACGGCAGATGGAAAGGCTGAGGCCAGCCGAACTCCTGCGTGAAGGTAGGGGCGCACCGCATGTTCTGAACGGTATTTGGAATTCATTGCCGCCAGCCAGACCCGAGTTTGCTGCGACCGAAAAACAACCCCGCATTTGTGGGCGTAGTTTTCCAGGTAGCCGTGGCCGGGCAGGCTGAGCCAGGATGGAGGCATGGCCACGACTGCAGCGTCACCGTGCCCCTCCCCGCCTCAACCGAAACCCTCCGAACGCGCAGTTGAACGGGCAGTTCTGGTCGGCTTGGCGGTGTTCAGGGCCGGATTGGTGGTCCAGATGACCGTCTCCGCGGTCGGTCTCATGGCGGCATCCGAAATGCGTTTGGCCTCGGGAATGATGTGCGCCGCCGCGGCGCTCTGGTCAGTCTGCCTGTTCGTCTGCGTCGCCCGTCGCGGGTCGTTCGCGCAATCCCCGTACTGGTGGTGCGTCGCGGACGTGGCCGTGGCCATGCTCGGCCTGGTGGTGACCGGACGCAGCCTGCCTCCCGAGTTGTTGATCGGGACTTGGCACGCTTGGGCCTACGGCTACGTGGCGGTGGTCGCGCCGACCACCGCCGCATGGGAGCAGCCGCGGTGGCGCCCAATTGCCATATCCGTCCTGCTGGCCTCCACCTATGTCCTGACGGTGTCGCCAGCGGCCGCGGACAACCCGGCGCTTATTGTGACCGCCGTCGTCAACGCCCTGGCCTTGGTGATCTTCGCCACAGCGGCGGGCGTCTGCTTCACGGCGGTGCGCCGGCTTGGCCGCACCGCCGACCAAAGCCAAGCGCGGGCGGCTGAGCTGGCCGCTCGGCTGGAGCGCGACAAGTACCGGTTTTACGTTCACAACGCCACAGGATTGCTGGCCCACTTCGGCCTGGGCGACATTCCCCCGGGAATCCTGCCGTCACTGCGCGAGCAAGCGTTGCGAGAATCCAACCGCCTCCGCGCCGACTTCTTGGCTCCCCCGGAACACGACTCAACCGCGCCTGAGGAATCCGTGACCCTGGACAAGGTTGTCTGGTCGTCTATCAAAGGCTTCGAGCATCTTCCCTTGGAGGTGCGCGCGGCCCTGGGGCGCGGCGTCCCGCTTCGCCAAGACGAGGCGTTGGTTCTTGAGACCGCGCTGGTCGCGTTGCTTTACAACGTCCAGTTCCACGCCGGGCCGGAGGTGACCGAGGTGGTGGTTCACGCCGACTATTCGAACGGGGACTGGGAGGTTTCCGTCTGCGACGACGGGGACGGGTTCGACACCGACCACACCGGCCGAGGCTTCGGGCTGCAGAAACAAGTGATCGAGTCTGCCCAGACCAAAGGCATGACCGTCGAGGTCTCTTCGGCCCCCGGAGAGGGAACCTGCGTTTTCATCCGGGGCCGCGCGCGGGTTTCTCCCCCGAACCCCCAAACTTGACCCTGGCGCTCATCTCGGTGCTGTCTTGATCGTGTTTCGGAGTCCGCCTGGGCCGTAGGCGGCCGCCACGCCCTGCAGCCCCGCCGCTACCCATCGGTCGCCGCTCCTGCTACGGTGGCGTTGATTTGCAATTCGCCACACCGCCCAACAGCCAACCCGTTGAAGGCCCCCGTCAACGGACGCGGCTTGGAGCCCTACCCGAGAGAGGCCACAGTGCCCGCCGAGCACCCCGCCGGACGGCCCGAAGCGCGCCCGTCGGCGGCCGTTGTTGACGACGAGAGTTTGACGCGATCGACTTTCCGCGTCGCCTACCCAATGCTGGACGTGGTGGGCGAGTACGCGACAGTCGAGGCTCTACTGGCCGCCAAGCCCAGGGCGGACATAGTGGTGTTGGACCTGTTGCTCAGTCGGACCCTCGACGAGGACGCATTCCAAGGACCCCGCGCGATCAAGCGGCTCACGAACGAGGGCTACCGCGTGTGCATACACACTGACGAGCGGCGCAACCTGGTGCTGGCGCAGTGTTTCGCGGCGGGAGCAGTCGGCCTGGCGCGGAAGTCCGACAGCCTGGAGGACAACGCGGCCGCGTTCCTCCGGGTGGCCGCCGGGCACCTGGTGGTTCCGTCCCAAATGCTGGAACTCGCGCAAATGCTGAATAGGCGCCGCCAACTGCCGGAGTTGACGCCGCGCCAGGCCGAAGTCTTGGGGGCGCGGGCGCGCGGCGAACCGTGGGGCGCGCTCGCGCGCCGACTCGGCATCTCGCGGGAGACCGCCGAGGGCCACCTGAGGGCGGTCAACGCGAAGATGGCCAAATTCCTGGTCGAAGCGGCCATCGACCCCGCTCTGGCCCCGGCTGACGTTGAACGCGCTCTCGGCCTGGCCCCCGGCGACCTCAACGGCCCAGGCCAGTAACGCCCTGCCGGATCCACCCCGGGCACGCGCCGCGCCCGCTGGGCGGCAAGCTGCGGGGAACAGCGACTCCCCTCCCTTCCTTCGTCCGGCCCAATTCCGACACTTCTCCTCGGCCGCGAAGCGTTGAGGGCTGAAACGAGATAGCGGCGTAGCAAAATCCGCCTTTCGGCGGCGGAGGCGACCTATTTCCTTTTCCGGATTGCCCAATGCGGGACTTCGTTTGGCTTGAGCGTTTGGCTTGAGCGTCGGAGTGTAGGATTCTATCTGGTAACAGACGACGAGTGTAGGTTCGCATCTAGCATTGGCGAGTGAGTGTAGCTTTCTATCTGGTGCCAGCGGGTGAATGTAGGTTCCCATCTGGCATGAGCAAGCGAAAGTAGGATTTCATCTTGTCGGCACCAGGCTTCACCCGGCCGACCAGGCCATACGTGAATTACTCAACGATAGGAACTTACATTCGCCGGTCGCGCCCAGATAGAATCCCACATTCGGCGTCCCCGGCCAGATAGAAAAGTACGCTCAGCGGCGAGTGTAGGTCTTTGTCTTACATCGAAGAACGAGTGGGCAATTTCATCTTCACCCCGCCGGTCGAAAGCCCTGTTAGTCGGCCACTGCCGCCAGCGCCAGTGCCTGCCCCCGTCAAACTCTGCCAAGGGTTTGAGTAAGACGCATATGGCGGAGAGTGTGGGGTTCGAACCCACGGATGCGCTTGCGCGCATCAACGGTTTTCAAGACCGTCCCGATCGGCCGCTCCGGCAACTCTCCAGGGTTCCCAGGGTACAGGCTGCCCCGGCGGCGCACGATGCCGTCAGCGCATGTACCAGCCCGGGTCGCGACCCGGCGTGACGACCCGGAGCCCGTAGAGCCGCGCCGCTGAGGCCACTTCGGTGTTGTAGGTGATCACCACGGTGACGGCTTCCTCAGCCTGGGCCAGGCCCACATGCAACGCCGCATATGGCGAGACCGCGGAGACGGCGTACGAGCCGATCTCAAGGGCGCGGCCGGAGACCGGGATCTCCGGGATGCCGCCAATCTGGTCGTAAATGCGCATCCGCCGGTCGTGTTCCAACATGGCTAGCTGCTCGCCCGCCTCCCAGCGGGACAGGATCGACGTGACCAATTCTGATTCGTGGCCGTCGAGCCATTCGCGGAGGGCGTCCGATTCGGGCGAGTCGCCAACGGCGCAGACAATGGCGGTGCCGTCGAGGTAGTAGCGCACGGACCAAGCCTACCGATCTCACGCCGCCTGCGCGGCCGTGCGGCCGACGCGGGGAACTAGACTTAAGTCCTGTGCGCGGCATCGTCGTTGAGAATCCTGGACGTGACCACCAGCTAGTTGTCGGGGAGGTGCCGGCGCCCCGCCCGGGGGCGGGCGAGGTTCTTGTCAAAGTCGCGGCGGCGGGCGTCAACCGGGCGGACCTGCTGCAAGCTCGCGGCGCCTACCCGCCGCCGCCCGGCGCGTCTGAACTGCTGGGGCTGGAGTGCTCGGGCGTGATCGCCGAATTGGGGCCGCAAGTCGAAGGCTGGTCGGTGGGCGACAAGGTGGCGGCGCTGCTGCCCGGCGGCGGCTACGCGGAGTACGCGGTGGCCGATGCCGCCTGCTTGTTTCCCGTCACCGGCGCCCTTGCGCTGGCGGACGCCGGTGCGGCCCCGGAGTCGGTCTGCACCGTCTGGTCGAACCTGAGGGAGGCGGGCTATCTGGCGGGCGCGCCGCTGCTGGTGCACGGGGGCGCTGGCGGGATTGGGACCATGGCGATCACGCTGGGCGCGGCGCTGGGCTCGCCGGTCTTCGCCACCGCGGGCGGGGCCGAGCGGGCGCGGGCGTGCGAAGAGCTGGGGGCGGCGCGGGGCATTGATTACAAGAACGAGGACTTCGCCAAGGTGGTGCTTGAGGGCACGGAGTTTCGCGGCGTTGACTACATTCTGGACGTGGTTGGCGCTTCCTACCTGGAGAACAACCTGAAAGCGTTGGCGGCGGGCGGGACGCTGGCGATCATCGGGCTGATGGGCGGCGGCGCGGCCCAAGTCGACCTGGCGCGGATGCTGAGCCACCGGCACCGGATCATGGCGACCAATCTGCGCGGGCGGGAGCGCGGCGACAAGGCCGCGATTGGGCGGGCGGTCAGGCGCGACGTTTGGCCGCTGGTCGTCTCGGGGCGCTCCGCGCCGGTGATTGGCGCGCGCCTGCCCATGTCGGAGGCCGGGGCCGCCCACTCCCTGATGAAGTCTGGGTCGGTGGTGGGCAAGATCCTGCTCCTCTGGGACTAAGGAGTGTCCCCACCCTTCAACACGGGGACGGTGATTTCTTTGAACTGCGGGGACAGTCGTCGCTTGGTCAACCTTGGACCCGTGTTTGCGCTGGTCGCGGCCGGTGGGCCACCGCGATGAGTGTCCCCATCTTCGAAAGAAATGACCGTCCCCAATGTGGAGGAGTGTCCCCGTGTCGGGGGAAAGGCACGCGGGCGGAGCTTGACGAGTGTCCCGACCTTCGAAAGAAATCACCGTCCCCGCGGTGTGTTAGGCCGCGCGGTCTAGCCAGTCCAGAGTTTCCGTCAGGAAGCGGGTGCGGGTTGGCTCCGGGCTGAGCGACAAATCGTGGGCGCCGCCCTCCAGCGCCCTGACCTCGACATCCGCGCCCAGTTTGGGCGCCAGGCGCCACATTTGGGCCGGGTTCAGGACCGAATCGGTGGTGACCAGCTCCGGATGGTGATGGACCGGGTCGCCCCGCCGCAGCGACGTCATGACCAGCACCGGGCACTCCAGGTCCAGGCCCTTGGCCACCCGCGCCTGCCAACGCCGAATCGAAGAAAACCAGACCGGGTAGGTGGGGAAGCCGTCATGCGGCTTCCAGCGCAGGTCGTAATCCCATTCGCCGCCGGTGTCGCAGTGCAGCGCGCGGCCGTAATGAATCTTGATGCCGGAAATGGGCAGCATGGGCGCCACCTTGGCGAGCAGCCGGAGCAACTGGGTGAACGGCACGCGCATGAACCAGTTCGCGTTGAAGTCAAGCCAGGGCGAATTCAGCACCAGCGCCCGCAGCCGCCCCGGCCGCTTCGCGGCCCACAACGGCATGATCAGGCCCCCGGTCGAATGACCCAGTCCGACCAACTCCGAGTGGCCCTCCTCTTCGGCGATGGCCCGCGCCGCGGCGTCAAGGTCCTCCGCGTACGCCGCGATCTCCGGCACGAAGTTCGGGCGCCCCGGGTCCAGCGACCGCTCGATCGAGCGGCCGTAACCCCGCAGCTCCACGGCGTAGAAACGGTATCCCCGAGCCTCGAAGGCCTCCGCCAGGTGAACCTGGAAGAAATAGTCGACGAACCCGTGAAGATAAAGGACCGCGGGCCGGCGCTCCGCAGAACTGGCTGTTGGGAGGGCGGCGGGGGGCACGGCATCGGCGGATTGGTCCTGGCCGGTCAAGTCGGCGGGCTGGCCGGAACTGGACGGCTCGGATGGCTTGGCGGGCCTGGTGGCGGCCCGGCGGCGGACCAACGTAGCGGACTCGCCGCCCGGCAAATCCAGCGGGCGCTGCTCAAAGCCCGGCAACACATCGGGGATCCAAACGGAGGCGGGCTCAGTGTTTTCCATTCACCTATCATCCCCCTTTTGCCGACCCACGCTCAGCCCTGTAACCTGGTCAAGCTGTCCGGAGGCGTCGCCTAGAGGCCTATGGCGCCCGCCTGCTAAGCGGGTTGGGGGTGTTGATCCCCCTCGGGGGTTCGAATCCCCCCGCCTCCGCCAGAAGTCGCACGGGATTTCCCGCTTCCCTGAGCTTTGCTGGAGGAATCTGGGACGGAGTCGACCCCGGCCCCAGCATTTCCACCGTCGTGCGCGGAAACCGCTTCGTCCGGAACGCCCGGCACGTCGTCCGCGTCCACCACGTCTGCCGCCTCTGCCTCATCAGAATTCGGCGCGGAGCCCCGGTCGACGGCCAGGCCGAACCCCGCCGCCGCGTCAACCTTGGAGCCGTCACCGTTGGCACCGCCAGCGTTGGCACCGTCAATGCTGGACCCGCCTGCGGCCGGGCTCCCGCCCGTCTCAAGGCGAGTGGACCGCCACAAGCGCACCAACTCGACCAGCGCGAAAACGAACACGCCGACCAGGAGCAGGTTGCGGACCACCCAAACCGCCAGCATCAACCGGTCGCCGCCCAAGAACGGAATGTAGCCCCACGGGTAGAGCCATCCGGTCAACGCGGCCGTGACCAGCAACGCGATGCCCACAGGCAGCCAGAACCGCAGCCGCCGCTCAAAGCACAGGGCCACCACGGCGGCCGGGGCCAGCCATGCCACGAACTGAGGCGAACCCACTTTGTGAGTCACGATCAGCCCGCTCATCATGGCCAGAGTGCCGGTCAGCAGCGCCGCCGTGGGCCGGTGCCGGGCCAGCCACACCAGAACGCCCACGGCGAGCGCCATCAGGGGCATGGCGACGTCGCTGATCTTGACCGCCAATTCGGCGCCGGGTCCCCAGGTTTCCGAGGTGGAAAGCACGTCGTTCCAAGCCCACAGTTGCTCGCCTTTGAAAGCGTGGCCCAGCACCACAGGGGTCGCCAGGACGGCCTCGATCTGCAGCCCGCGATCGGTTTCAGTCTCAACGAAGCTGGTCAAGAAACGCCATTGGCCTCCGGCCGCCTGCTGCAGCCCGACCACCGCGACGCAGGTCAGGCCGGCCGGCGCGACCACGCGCAGAAGCTGCTCCCGCCAGGGTCTGACCACCGCGACCAGGGGAATCAACACCGCCCCGGCGGACACCTTGATCCACGCGCCGCAGGTCAGCAACACGCTGGCCAAAGCCGGCCGAGCCGACGCGACCACCAGCGCCATCAGCACCAACGGCATCATGACGGCGTCCAGCCGGGCTATCCCGCAGGGGCCCAGGAGCATCAGGAACACAAACCATCCGACCAGCGGCCCGGCCGCCCGCGCGACCCCAAAATGGCGCACCACCACCACGGCCGTCCCCAGGTTGATCAGCGCCACCATTGCGCACCAGACGGCCAGGTAGGCGGTGCCCGTGCCCAACACCGAGGACAACAGGAGCGGCACCAGGGCTCCGACCGGGTAAACCCAGGACGAGTCGATTCCCAGCCAGCCGCCCGTCAGCTCGCCTTGCTGCATCCACCAGGCGTACAGCCGCACGTCGTTGGCGCCGGTGGTGCCCGGACCAAGCGACTGGTAAATCAGGACCACGCTGGTGATCAGGTACGCGCCGGCCAACCAGACGGTCATCCACCAGTCTCCCCGCACGCGGGCCGGGGCAGACGGCGTGTCCGCGCCGGTCAGGCCCGGCGGGGTGGTTGGCACGGGCGGGGCGGGCGGGGCGGCCGAAGTCATCCCAGTGGCACCGTGATGGGCGGTTCGCCGATCCGCCCAATGAACCTCAACGCCACCGGCCGGTCTTCCAGCGGGATGTCAAAGGCCAGGAACCCGGTCTGGGAGCCGCCCGGCTTGATCGCGTTGACGCCCAGGATGAACTCCGCGTGCTTCAGCGCCGAGAGCGGCTCGTTCGGGTATTCCTTCCCTTTGTCCGTGATCAGGAACTGCTGTTCCGGCAGAAATGTGCCGTCTTCGGTGCCGGCGTTCTTGACGGTGATCCCGACCAGGACCCATTGGCCGTTCTCGGCCACTTCGGAGCCCGGGTCGGCCAGTTCGGCCAGCCCGTCCTCATAAGAATCGAGGACCAGCACAAAGTCGCCGGCCCGGAAGTTCTGCTCCAACGACCACTTTGTGGCGCCCGGAGAGCCCGGTTCCGGCTGGGCGGGCGGGAGTTGGACCGTTGGCGTGGGCGACGGTGGGGCCGCCTGGCGCCCGCCGGGCAGGTTGCCGGTCAGCGCCAACACCGCCACGGCTATCCCAACCAGCAGCAATACCACCAGCACCACCACCCCGGCGGTTTCCCGTTTCGTAAGGTGGTGTTTCGACCGGTGGAAGCCCAGCGCCGAGGACGCCTTATGGTGCCATTGGTCTTCGCGTCCGGCGTCTTCGCCCGGCCCCAGCGCGGCGGTTTCCACCCCCGTGCCCGATGCCGTCCAGTCGCCACCCTCTTCCCCCCCAGTTGGGTGGCCCGCGCCGGGCGCCTCCGGGATGGTACCGGGCTGGGCTGGCGCCTCCGTCGCCGGTGGGGCGTCGGGGCCGGCCAACTGCCGGTTGCGGTACCGGACGGTCTGCACCATTGGCGAATGGGCGGGGATCGCGGCCGGGTCCACCTGCGGCGGGGTCGCGGGCGTCAGCCCTTCCCAGTCGGGGATGACCTGGCCGGGTTCTGATTCGCGGGTCGCTGGCGCGGCCGCCGCCTGGCCTGCCTGAGGCTCTTCCCATGCGGGCGAACCCGGAACGGCACCGCCCACAACCTCTTCCCAGGCCGGAATTGGCCCGGCTGGTTGCGGCTCGACCGGCTGGCCGCTTGGCGAACCGGGCGGGAGCGTCCCGCCTGGTGTTCCGGCCACCGCGGGTTCGTGCTGACCGCCGCCCGGTTCGCCGGGAAGCCCAGCGGCGATCGGCTCGGCCCAGGGCGTTGACCCGTGTGGTTGGGCGGTTCCGGGTTCCGCCCAGCCATGCTCTGCGGGGGCCGGCCCGCCGGCCGCTGGGCCAAGGCCGGCTGCGGCAGGTTCGACCCAAGGCGTCGGCTCGGGTGGTCGGGCGGTCCCGGGTTCCCCCCAGCCATGCTCTGCCGGGACCGGCCCGCCGGCTGCGGCAGGTTCGGCCCAGGCGGTCGCTGTCGGCCGGTAGGCCGAGCCAGAGTCCTCCCAACCAGGTTCGTTCGGCGCGACCGCTGCGAGTTGCTCCCAGGAAGGCGCCGGTGGCACCGACCATGGTGTGGCGGTGCTGAGGGAGGCGGCCGCCAGCGAGTCGCCCGGCCCGCCGAACGGCGTTGGCTCCGGGCGGGAAGGCGCTGGCTCCGGGCGAGACGGTGTTGGCTTAGGCCGAGACGGCAGCGGCCCGGAGTGCTGGTCCGGGCCGACTTGGCCTTCCGAAGGAGGCGGCGCGGGCAACTCGACAATCGGCTCAATGGGTTCGATCCGCGCGGTCTCCGCGGCGACGGCGTCTTGGAAGCCGGCCGACTCCACCGGTCCCAGCTGAGGCGGGCGGGGCGGCAGATCCGGAACCCAGTGTTCGGGCACGCGCGGCCCTGTGGAGAGCCGGGGCAGCTTGCTCGGCTGGGGCGCACGAGGCAGCGGACGCGGCTGGATCGCCAGCGGTTTTAGGTCCGCGAAAGATGTGACGTGCTCCGGCCTGCTGGACGGATAGGCCGGCGGCGCCAATGCCGTCGGCGGGGATTCGGGCGCTGCGGCCACCCCGGATGGGCCGGAGGCCGCAGGCGCGCCGGTTGCCGAAACGCCCCGCCGCCGCTGCGGCAGAGGAGGCGGCTCGGCGCGGGCTGACTCGTCGGTTGGCTCGCCAGTGGCCGCAAAGGCCCCACCGGCCGGCGGGCCTGGCGGCGGTGCCGGGACCGTCGCCTCGGACGACGAGGACATGGGCGCTGCCCAACCACTTGCGGGCTGGTCCGGCTCAGGCAAATCACGGGGCGGCCGCGCCCGAACGGGCAGAGGAGATGCGGGAACCGCCGGGGCCGCCAAACCGCCTGCGGGCTGGACCGGCGCGGGCACATCGCGGGGCCATTGGGCCGGACCGGGCAGGGCGGAGTCGGGAACCGCCGGAGCCGCCGGACTTCCTGCGGGCCGAGCTGGCGCGGGCAGATCGCGGGGCGATTGGGCCGGACTGTACTCGGGAGCCTCCGGGGCCGTCAGGCCCCCTGCAGGTTGGGTCGGCAAGGGCGAATCGCCGGGTAGATGGGCCGAGCCGGGCTGCTCGGGCTCCTGTTGGCTCGCGGCCGGACGCAGCGCTCCCCATGAGCCGCCGGGGCGAACCACCGGGCGGCTGCGCTGCGGCGCCGGCTCCGCCAACTCTGCGCGAATCGGTTCTATGGGTCCGGTGGCGGCTGCCTCCGGGCCCCGTTGACGCCGTAGCTGGGCTCTGGTCAACGACCCGGTGTCGGCGGGGGTTGGTGCTGGGGGTGGGGGGACGGCATCGGCGGGGGGCAAAGCGGCCTCCCCAACCTGCGTGGTGTGGGAAGGCTCGCGCTGGGCCGCCTCGCGCAAGGCTTTGCGCGTGAGTGGAGCATCGCTTGGCACACCTGGCACGCAGTTGACCTTAGCCCATGCCCGGCCTGGAGCGAAGCCGCGAGCCGCCCCCGCCACGTTCTGATTGTCGGACGCCCACCAGCGGCTGTCACAGCGGGTGCGGGGCACGGATTGGCGGCGCTCCGTCTTGCCGCCAATGTCGCTTTCTATCCACCGATGCGCGCCGATTGTCGTTCCGTATCCACTGGAGCGCGGTCATTGTCGTTTCCTATCCATGCTCCCGCGACCCGCACCGCTGTGACCAGCCACTACGGAGAACCCCCGAGGATAGGAAACGACACTGGGCACCGCAAAGTGGATGAGAAGCGACACTGGGCACCGCAGGGTGGATGAGAAACGACACCGGGCGCTGCGGGGCGGACGGGGGATGACGCCGGCTGCCGCCCCGTGGAGGGGAAACGGCATTGGCCGCGGCGCGGGCGAAGAGGGCCCTGACCGGTGGGACGCGGTAACCTGGTGCGGTCTGCTGCTCGGGTTTTGGGGGCAAGCCGGTGGGATTCCGGCGCTGACCCGCAACCGTGAAAGGGCGCCTGGCCAAGCCGGGCGCCGCAAGCCGGAAAACCCCGCCGGGCAAATGGCTCCGTTAACCGTTGTCGAGGTTTGCCGGTCGGGGCGTCGCTGGGCGGGCAGGCCCGGGCGGCGGTCCGCCGCACCGTTACACCCGAAGGGTCAAAAGCTTGCCGACTCTCCTAGAACCCATGTCATCTCAGCATGTCGAGACAACTCCCGCGCCCACGCAAGTCGGCGGGGACGGGGAGCGAAATAGGTACCGTCCCCGTTTTCGGGCGGGCGGGGACGGCCCCGGAAATAGGTACCGTCCCCATTTTGCTGGGGGTGACCCGCGCCGCCGCCTTGCCGGCCGAACGGCCGCCGCCCTGCTGGCCGCCCTGACCGCGATCAGCCTCGCGGGGTGCTCCGGCGACGCGCCGGAGGCGCAAGGGTCCGGCACTCCCCCGCCCGCGACCAAGGCCGCCACCTCGACGCCTTCCGCCGGCGGGGACGCCACCGGGGAATCGGCGGGCGCGGCCGCCGAGTGGCTGGCCCAGAACCTTGTTGACGGCTCGCACGCGGAGGTTGAATACGACGGCGACAAGTTCACCGACGCCGGGTTGACCATTGACGTCATGTGGGCGCTGGTCGCAGTCGGGGACTTGGACGCAGCGCGCCGCGTGGCGGACTGGCTGGCTTTGCGGGATACCGCGATCGATTACGCCGGCGACGGCGAACAGGCCGCCTACCCCTCGGCCATGGGCAAGCTGGCGCTCGCCTACCTGACGCCCGGCGTCCAGAGCACCCCCGAATACAAGTCGGCGCAGGAACTCGCCGCGTCAGTCGCCGGACGCCTCAAGCCCGAGGGCCGCTTCCGCGACATTTCCGAATGGGGCGACAACTCGACGCCGGCGGGTCAGGCCTTCGGCATAATGCTGCTGGTCAAACTCGGCATGCTGGACGGGCTCAGCGCGGATCCGGTGGCGGGATTGGTGGGCGTGGCCTGCGAGGACGGCTCCTACCCGTCCATGTTCGACACCGACCCGCCCTGCACAGGCGACGTCGACACCACCGCGATTGTGCTCCAAGCTCTCCTCGCCGCCGGCCAGCCCGAAGCCGCCGACCGCGCCGTCGCCTACCTGCTCGCCGCCCAGACCGAAAGCGGCCGCTGGCAGAGCTTCGGCGCGGATTCGGTCAACTCGACCGCCTTGGCCGTCAGCGCGTTGAGCCTGGTGGACACCCCCGAGGCCAAGGACGCCGCGGCGCTGGGCTTGGAAACTCTGCGCGGTTGGCAACTGCCGAAGACGGCCGCCCTCCCCGCCGCAGACGGCGCCGAAGGCGACCTCCGAGCCACCGCCCAAGGCGTCCTGGGCCTGACTCAAACCAGTTACCTGGACCTTCTCGACATCCCGCCCAAGTGACCCCGTTCGCGCTTCTCCGCTGGCCAGCCGCCCTAGGCTTGGCCCTGCTGACGCTGCCTGCGTCAGCCCAGCCGCCCACTACCCAGGTCCCCGACCGTTCGGCCACCGTCCAGCAACAGCCCGCCGATGCCGTCCGCCCACCCGCCACAACCGCCCACGTCAGTCGGTGGGCCGAGGGGCGGACGGAGGGCGCGACCTGGACGCCGCCGGGCCTCGCCGCCGATGCCGCCGCTTCACCAGCTCGGCTTGCGTGGGTCGGCGGGCGGCTCAATGGCACCACTCGGGTGCCGCCGGGCCTCGCCGCCGACGCCGCCCCGTCGCGCTCTCAGCCCGCGTGGGTCGGCGGGCGGCTCAACGGCGCCGCTCGGGTGCCGCCGGGCCTGGCCGCCGATGCCGTCCGCTTGCCCACCCGACCGGCGACCGTCGGGGGGTGGGCTGGGGGGCGGTTGGACGGCATCGTGCGGGTTGGGGAAAGCGGCGGCCGACGTGACGGCGCTTGTCGGGTCGGGGAGGGCGTCACCGTGGTGGTGGCGGGCGGGGCGTTTGCGCAACCGGCGGTGCGGTGTGTCACGGACACGGTGGGGTCGGCGTTGGCGGCGACGGCGGCGGCGGGCTTCACCTACGAATTCGTGCCCCGGCAGATCGGTTTTGTCTGCCAAATCGACGGCTATCCGGACCCGTGCAACGGGGCGCCGGCGGACGCCTACTGGTCGTTGTGGACGGGTAGGGGCGGCGGATGGGTGTATTCGACCACGGGTGCGGCGACCTTGCGGACCCCGGTTGACACGATTGTGGCCTGGTCTTTCGGGGACGGCGACCCGCCGCCGTTGGCGGTGCCGGAGTTGGCGGCGGCTGGCGGCTCGGGTGGTGGGAACGGCTCGGACGGTGGGAACGGCTCGGGTGGTGGGAACGGCTCGGACGGGGGTCAAGGATCAGGCGGCGGCAGCGGGAACGGCTCCGGAGATGGCGGCTCAGGCGGGGGTAATAACGGGGACGGAACTGGTTTGAACGGAGGCGCTACCGGCACGGGCGGCGGGCAAGCCGACAACGGCGGAACCGGCGGCGGCGGGGTTGGTGCGGAGACTGAATCCGGCGGCGGCGCGGGCGAAGACGGCGGCGCGACGGCCAGCGGGCTGGCCGAGAGCGCCAGCAGCGTGCCGAGCGGCGCCGAAGAAGTGGCCGGGGACGAACGCGCGACCGGGACCGGGGTGACCGCGAGCGGTGGGATTGGCGAGAGCGGCGCGTCGAGCGGCCGGAACGATGAGGCGGCGGGTTCGGGTGCGGACGGGCCGGCGGGGACGATCGTGGCGGCTTTGTTGGTGGCGTTGGCGGGTGTGGGGACGTGGGCGGCGGCGTCCCGCCGGGGACGTGGGTGAGGCGGGCCCGGTGCATCCGGGCGCTTGGTGGCTGTGGGCGTTGACGTTGGCGGGGTGCGCATCGTTGACCACCAACCCGTTGATTCTGGCTTTGGTCGCGGCGGCGGCTTTGGCGGTGGCGGTGTTGCGGCGGGTGCCGGCCGCCTGGGCGTTGACGCTGCGTTTGTATGTTTGGCTGGCCGCGGCGGTGGTCGTGGTCCGCGTCGGGTTCCGGGTGGTGTTCGGCGCGGCGGGAGGCGGTTTGGGGCCGGTCGCGCTGGCGTTGCCGGCGTGGCATTTGCCGGTGTGGCCGGTTCCGGGCGGCGCGGGGTTGGTGTTGTTCGGCCCGGTCACCTGGGACGGGTTGTACCTGGGGTTCTGCGACGGCTTGCGGCTCGCCTGCCTGATCTTGGCAGTCGGGGCGGCGAATGTGCTGGCCAGCCCGAAGCGCGTGTTGGCGGCGTTGCCGGGCGCGCTGAGGCAGGTCGGCACGGCGGTGGTGGTGGCGTTGACGGTGTTCC
Organism: Bifidobacteriaceae bacterium; assembly: GCA_031281585.1. Lineage (NCBI taxonomy): Bacteria > Bacillati > Actinomycetota > Actinomycetes > Bifidobacteriales > Bifidobacteriaceae > Bifidobacteriaceae bacterium. The sequence continues at coordinate 31,362 of JAITFE010000154.1, forward strand.
CGTCGTTGGCGTTGTCGGTGAGCCGAGTCCGCCGGGCGGCGCGGCTGCGCGGGCCGGCGGCGTCTAGGCGCCAGGCGGTCCACCGGGTCGTGTTCCCGGTTTTGGCGGATTCGCTGGACCGATCGTTGGAGTTGGCGGCCTCGTTGGAGTCGCGCGGCTATGGCGCGGCCGGGCGGCGGGTCGGGCGGGCTGTTCGGGGCGCGCGGGCGCTGGCCAGCGCCGTGGTCCTGGCGGGCATGGCCGGCGGGGCGTTGGGCGTGACCAGCGGCCGGGGCGCGGCGGGCTGGCCGGTGTTGGCCGCCTCGGTGGTGGCGGCGGGGTTCTTGCTGCGCTGGCTTGGCGCGGACGTGGGCGCGACACGGCTGCGCCGCGAGGGTTGGAGCGCCCGTGATTGGCTGATCGCGGGCGGGGCGGCGGCGTGCGCCCTGGGGTTGGCGTTGTCCCCGGCCTTGACCGGCTCGCGCGCGCTGCATCCTGGTTCGCTGGGGTGGCCGCCGCTGCCGTGGCCGGCCCTTGCGGGGTTGGCGGCGTGCGTCTTCATGCCGCTGTGGGCCGTCCCCGCGTCGGCCGGCCGCGCGGCGCGGCCAACTTCCTCTGGCGCCGGGCCAACTGAGCTCGGGCCCGGCCCCTTACACGGGCGCGGAACCCCGCCCCAGCAGCCGGACCAGACCCCCGTGCCTGCCGACCGAGTCGTCCCGGCGGGGCCAACTTCCTCTGGCACCGGGCCAACTGGGCTCGGGCCCGGCCCCGGACACGCCGGGCCGTCCCAGGGCACTCCCGGCCTCGGGCACGCCGGGCCAACTCATATCCCGCACGGACACGGGCACGAAACCCCGCCCCAGCACCCAGACCAGACCCCCGCCGCAGACCCGGCCGACCGTGAGACGGCGGGACGCGCGGCCGCCGGCCAGGTTGCGGGCAGTCCCGTCCGCCGAGCGGGCTTTCGCCTGGCCGGCCGGGTTGTCCCGGCGGGGCCGGGGGAGGGGGCGGACCAGTCGTGATCCGGTTCGAGGGCGTGGGTTTCAGCTATCCGGGGGCCGGGCGGCCGGTGCTGCGGGACGTCGACTTGGCGTTGGAGCGGGGCGAGTTGGCGTTGGTGGTCGGCCCGACGGGGGCGGGCAAGTCGACCCTGCTGAAGGCCGTCAACGGGTTGGTCCCGCATTTCACCGGGGGCAGGTTGACGGGCCGGGTGGTGGTGGGCGGGCGTTCCACCGAGGCCAACCCGCCGCGGATGATGGCCGGCCTGGTGGGGTATGTGGGCCAGGACCCGGCGGCGGGGTTCGTCACGGACCGGGTCGAGGACGAACTCGCCTACACCATGGAGCAGCAGGGCGTCCCGCCAACGGCCATGCGGGCCAGGGTCGAGGAGATCCTGGACCTGTTGGGGTTGGCGGGGTTGCGGGGCCGCGACCCGGGGTCCCTGTCGGCCGGGCAGGCCCAGCGGGTCGCCATGGGCGCGGCGCTCACAGCCCACCCGAAGATTTTGGTCTTGGACGAGCCGACGTCCGCCCTGGACCCGGCCGCCGCCGAGGACGCGATGGCGGCGATCGGCCGCCTGGTCCACGACTTGGACCTGACGGTCTTGATGGCCGAGCACCGCCTGGAGCGCGTCATCCAGTTCGCCGACCGGATTGTGCGCGTGGACGGAGACGGGTCGGTCACCGCCGGGCCTCCCCGCGACCAGTTGGCGACCAGCCCGGTCGCGCCGCCGCTGGTCCGATTGGCCCGCGCCCTGGGCTGGCCCGAGTTGCCCCTGACCGTCCGCGAAGCCCGCCGCGCCGCCCGCGCGGCCGCGCCCTTGCCCGTTTCGGCCAGCCCGGCCAAGGACGACGCGCCCGCCCCGGCGTCCGATGCCGTGTGGCCGGTCCGCGATGTGCGGGTCACCCATCCCGGCGGCGTCCAGGCCGTCAGGGGGGTCGGCTTCGACCTGGCCTTCGGCCGGATCGCCGGGCTGATGGGGCGCAACGGCGCCGGCAAGACGTCCCTGCTGTGGGCTTTGGTCCGGGACCCCAAGGGGCGGCCACGACCGGACGTGATGTTGGTGCCCGCCCAGCCGACCGACCTTTTCTGGGCGGACTCTGTCGCGCGGGAGCTTCCCTCGCCCGCCGCCGGCGCGTTGTTGGACCAATTGGCGCCCGGGATCGACCGGGCCGCCCACCCCCGCGACCTGTCCGAGGGCCAGCGCCTCGCCCTGGCCCTGGCCATCCAGCTGAGCGCCGAAACCCGGGTCGTCTTGTTGGACGAGCCCACCCGCGGGCTGGACTACGCCGCCAAGGACCGCCTGGCCACGATCTTGAAGTCCCTTGCCGCCAAGGGCGCGGCCGTCTTGGTGGCCAGCCACGACGTGGAGTTCCTGGCCGTCGCCGCGGACACCATCATGTGGCTGTCCGAGGGCCGCCTGGTCAGCGCGGGCCCGGCTGCCGAAGTCCTGCTGGAGGTCCCCGCGCACGCCCCCCAAATCGCCAAGGTCATGTCCCCCGCGCCCATCCTGACCCTCGAACAGGCGCTGGCCGCGCAGGCCCTCACCGCCCCGCCCGCCGACCCGCCGGAAGTCCCCGATGAGCCGGGCGGCTGACGCGCGGGCGGCGAGTCCGGATTCAGGTCCGGGCTCGGGCACGGGCGGGTTTGGGGACGCCCGGCCCGGCCGGGGCCGGACGGTGGCTTTGCGGCTGAGGTGGGGGACGGCATCGTCGGTGGCGGTGGCCTCACTGGCGGCGTTGGGGTTGGGGTTTTGGCCGTTCTTCGGCGGGAGCGGCGCGGACCCGTTCGCCTCTTCGGCGCTGCTGATGGTGCTACTGCCGGCCATGATGCTGCTGATCCTGGCGCAGGTGCTGGAGGGCGGCATGGACGCGAAGACCCTGGCGCTGCTGGGCGTGCTGTCCGCCGCGATCGCGGCGGTCCGGCCGCTCGGCTC
>JAITFE010000155.1 GCA_031281585.1 Bifidobacteriaceae bacterium
ACCATGAAAAGCTCGTCGACCTCTTTGGCGTCCGTCAGGAAGGACAGCATTCCGCCCACGGTGGGGCCCTCGGCCGGATGGCGGTACGTGCCGGAAATCGGGTTCATAGTCACCACGCCCGACTTGACGGTCAGGTGCCGCTCGGGGCTGGCGCCCGCGAAAGCCAAACCAGGGGTCCAGACCGCATAGGTCCAATACGCGCCTTGTTCTCCCCTCAACAGCGCTCCGAACCAGGCCAGCACCGCATTCCGGGAATCCGCTTCGACTTGGCCCCGGTAGGTGCGGTGGAGCACAAAGTTCGCGCCCTCGCCCCTCCCGATCTCCTCTTGAATGATCTCCTTGACCTGGGCGGCGTACTCCTCGTCCGGGATGTCGAACTCACCCGCGTGGAACTGCGGAGCCTGGGCGGGCAGGGCGGCCATGATTTGCGGCACGGGCACCTGGATCCGCTGGTCCGCCATGAGGCAGCGCAGCGGCGCTTTGTCATCCACCACGTCGAACCCGCGCTCGGCGATTTGACGGAACGGCACCACGGCCAGCACCGCGCTTCGCTCCAGCGGGATGTCCTGGGTGGCGCCGACGTCCTTGAGTTCGCCGGTCAGCACCTCAACAAGGGGCGAATCGCCCCGTCTGATCAGCGCGAACGGCTGACCCTCCGGCGGGATTGGGCTGGGCGGTTGGGCGGCGGCAGGTTGGGCGTTCATAGTTCCTCCGAACGGTGGGGCTGAGCCGGGCGCGCCGGCCGGGGGCCCGCGCTGAGAACGGGCCGCGGGGTTGGACCGGGCGCGGCGCTCATCGGTCCTCCAAGCGGTCGGGGCGGATCGGCTGGCCGTCTGCCGCTAGGCCCGCCCGGATCGCCTCGATTTCGCGCCGCCAGAGGTCCGCCGGCGCGTCCGAGGGCTGGCGCCAATCGCCGCGCGGCGACAAAGCGCCCGCCCTGACCACTTTGGGGCCGTTGGGCAGCGCCGAGCGCTTGAACTGGGATGAGAAAAACCGCTGATAGAAGACCTCCAACCAGCGCAGCAACTCCTCCGGTTGGTAGCCCCGGCGGTTCGCCTCCGGGACGCCGTCCGGCCAGACCCCCCGGTCCTTGTCCTCCCAGGCCTGGCGCAGCCGGAAAAACACCTGCTTCGGGGTGAGGCCAAACCTCAGCGTGTAATACAACGCGAAATCCTGCAGCGGGTACGGACCGATCACCGACTCCGTCGACTGGATGGCGCCAGTGGCCCCCGGAGGCACCAACTCGGGGCTGATCTCCGTGCCCAGGATCGCCTCCAAAGTCCGACCAACCCGCTGGTCGAATTGGGCGGTCTTGACCACCCAGCGGATCAGGTACTGGATCAGCGTCTTCGGCACGCCCGCGTTGACGTTGTAATGCGACATCTGGTCGCCCACGCCGTAAGTGCACCAACCTAAGGCGAGCTCCGACAAGTCGCCGGTGCCGAGCACAATTCCGCCCCGGTAGTTCGCCAGGCGGAACAAGTAATCCGTTCTGAGGCCGGCCTGGACGTTCTCAAAAGTGATGTCGTAGTCCGGCTCGCCATGGGCGAACGGGTGATCCAGATCCGCCAGCATTTGCCTGGCCGCCGGACGGATGTCCAGCTCCTCGAAGCTGACCCCCAGCGCGGCCGCCAACTCCGTCGCGTTCGCCTTGGTCGCCTCCGTGGTGGCAAAGCCCGGCATGGTGTACGCCAAGATGTCGGCCCGCGGCCTGTCTAGCCGGTCCATGGCCTTGGCCGCCACGATCAGCGCGTGCGAGGAGTCCAGGCCGCCGGACACCCCGATCACGATTCTTGGCCGCCCAATCGCGGAGATTCGCTGCGTCAGCGCGCTGACCTGGATGTTGTAGGCCTCATAGCAGTCTTGGTCCAACCGCTGGCGGTCGTCCGGCACGAACGGGAAACGCGGAATCTCCCGCAGCAGGCTTTCGCCGTCCACGGCGTTTCCCCGGCGGCGGCTCCCATCCGGCCTGTCACCAGGGGCCGCGGTGGGGGCGGCCGCGAAATAGGTACCGTCCCCATTTCCAACCGGTCGGTCGCCGGAGCCTCCCCGCGCGGCGGGCGGGAAAAAGGTACCGTCCCCATTTTCAGCCGGTCGGTCGCCAGAGCCTCCCCGCGCGGCGGGCGCGAAATAGGTACCGTCCCCGTTTCTGGGCGGGGGGACGGCATCGGCGGATTGCTCGGTGCCGGATGGCCGCAACGTGGCGCCGACGGGTTGGAAACGGGCGAGCCGGGCGGCGTGGGCCGCGCGGTTGTCGTCGAAAGTGCCCTGGCGGAGGCGGTCCTGGCGGATGAGGGCCAGGTCGAGGTCGGCCAGCGTGGTGACCGGGCCGTCGGCGAAGCGGGGGCCCTCGGCGAGGAGGTCTCCCCGCTCGTGGATGATGGTCTGGCCGTCCCAGCTCAAATCCGTGGACGACTCGCCCTTGCCGCTGGCCGCGTAGACATAACCGCAGATCAGCTTCGCGGACTGGGCCTCGGCGAGGCGGCGGCGCTCGCGCGCCTTGGCCACCGTGATAGGGCTGCCGGAGATGTTGGCGATGACTTCGGCGCCGGCCAAGGCCGCCTCCGCGCTCGGCGAGATGGGGACCCACAGGTCTTCGCAGACCTCGATCCCCAGACGGAATGCCGGGGCTTCCAGCGATGGCTGGGCGGTCGGTGCCGGGGGGTTGTCGGCGGAGGCTGGGGCGGGGGGAGCCGCGAAGGCGGTTGCGGGAGAGGCGGCCGGCGCCCCCGCATCCACAGGGGGCGCCGCGGCGGCGAGAGGCGCGGTTTCGGCCGCAGCGCGGGGGGCGACCACTATGTCGAAAAGCTGCTTGGCGCTGACCCTGACGGGCTCGGCTTGCCCCTTGAGCTCGACGCGCCAGTCGACCTCCAAGCCGGAGGCGAACTGGCGGTGCTCATAGAACTCGCGGTAATTGGGCAGGTAGGACTTCGGCACGGCGCCCAACACCCGGCCTGCGGCTATCACCGCGGCGCAGTTGTAAAGGCGGTGGCCCGCGCGGATTGGCGCCCCGACCACAATGGCGATCGGCATGGCCGCCGAGGCGGCCGCAAGTTCGACTAACGCCACCTCCGCCGCGCCGATCAGGGCGGACTGCATGAACAGATCGTCCAGCGAGTAGCCGGTCAGGCAGAGTTCGGGGAAGACCGCCAAGTGTGCGCCGGCCTGGGCGGCGGCGCGGGCCTGGTCCGCGATGGCCGCCGCGTTGGCCTGCGGATCAGCCAGCCGCACCGGGAACGAGCAGGCCGCCACCCTGAGGAAGCCGGCCGCGAGGGCGTCGTGGTTCACCCAGCCAGTTTCCCAGATGCGCGCCCCCACGCCTGCAATCCTTCGTCAGCAAAGTCCGCTGCCCCGCCCTGGCCGTTCTCACCGGACGCGCCGTCGAGCCGACCCGCGGCAACAATGCCGCTCGCCGTGCCCACCACGCCGGGCGGGCCTGTCCGGTTCTCCCCGAAGCGAGCCGAAAACCGCCGCTTCGGGGAGAAACGGACAAACGCCGCCGATGCCGCCGACCCGCCCCACGGCATCCGCGCAGGCCAGCGGGCCGGACCGTCGCACCGCCGACCAGGGGCCTGTCCGGAACTCCCCGAAGCAAGCCCAAAACCGCCGCTTGGGGGAGAAACGGACAAACGCCGCCGATGCCGCCGACCCGCCCCACGGCATCGGCGCAGGCCAGCGGGCCGGACCGTCGCACCGCCGACCAGGGGCCTGTCCGGAACTCCCCGAAGCAAGCCCAAAACCCCCGCTTCGGGGAGAAACGGACAAACGCCGCCGATGCCGCCAAACCGCCCCACGGCATCGGCGCAGGTCGGCGCAACCGGCCCGACCCTCGCTGGACGGTGGCGGCCCCGGCCTTGGGAGGTTGGCGTTCTGGCGACTGTTGGTCCCGGTCTTGTGGAAGCGGTACCACTAGCATTGACGGCGCTACTGCCCAATCGAATCTCCCAAGGAAGACTCATGCGAACTTTTCCACTCCCGGGCACAAACCTGCAGGTGCCGAACGTTGTCGCGGGAATGATGCGGATCAAGGACAAGACCGACGAACAGATCAGAGAGCTTGTCGCCACCGCACTTGACACCGGCATCAACTTCTTCGACCACGCGGACGTGTACGGCGGCGAGGCACACAAGTGCGAGCGCCGGTTCGCCGAGGCGCTGAAATGGTCGCCCGCCCAACGGGCCGAGGTGATCCTGCAGACCAAAGCCGGGATTGTGCCGACCGGCAAGGGCTGGGCCTACTTCGACTATTCGGCCGCGCACCTGGTCGAAGCCGCTGAAGGGTCGCTGCGGGCCCTGAACACGGACTACATTGACATTCTGCTGCTGCACCGGCCGGATGCGCTGGTCGAACCGGAGGAAGTCGCGGCGGCGTTCGACCAGTTGGAGGCGGCTGGCAAAGTGCGTCACTTTGGGGTTTCCAACCACTCGCCGCGCCAGATCGAATTGCTCAAGACCGCCGTCCGCCAGCCGCTGGTGGCGAACCAGTTGCAGCTCTCCATCACCCACGCCCCGATTGTGACGCAGGGAATGGCGATCAACATGGACGGGCTCGACCAGTCCATCACGCGTGACGGCGGCGGCGTGCTGGACTACTGCCGCGCGCACAAGATCACCGTTCAGGCCTGGTCGCCGTATCAGCGCAAGTTCTTTGACGGCACGTTCCTGGGCGACCGCGAACGGGAGCCGAAACTCAACGACGTGATCGACCGCCTGGCCGCGAAGTACGGGATCAGCCCGATCGGGATAGCGACCGCGTGGATCACCAGGCATCCGGCCAACATGCAGGTGGTTCTGGGAACCACCACGCCAGCCCGCGTGGCCGGCGCGGCCGAAGGCTCCGACGTGCCGCTGACCAGGCCGGAGTGGTACGAATTGACGCTCGCGGCCGGCTACATCACCCCGTGACCGGACGACCGGATGACCGGATGACCAGGTAAGAACCAGGTAAGGAGACGCTATGTCGCTGCGATTGCCCGAAGGGTTCAGTTTCCCGCCCGGCTTTGCTTGGGGGGCGGCCACCGCCGCCTACCAAATCGAAGGCGCTGTGCGGGAGGACGGCCGGGGCGAGTCGATCTGGGACACGTTCGCGCACACACCCGGCGCCGTGCTGAACGGCGACACGGGGGATGTCACCTGCGACCACTACCACCGCTGGGAGGAGGACCTGGACCACCTGGCCCGTTTGGGCGCCCGCGCCTATCGGTTCTCCGTGGCCTGGCCACGGGTCCAGCCGACCGGCTCCGGGCAGCCCAACCAGCGCGGCCTCGACTTCTACCGTCGCCTGGTGGACGGCCTGCTCGCGCGCGGTATAGCGCCCTGGTGCACCCTTTACCACTGGGACCTGCCGCAGGCGCTCGAAGACCGCGGCGGGTGGCCAAACCGCGACACCGCGTACCGTTTCGCGGACTACGCGCGGTTGGTGGCGCAGGCTCTGGGCGGGGACGTCGCGACGTACACAACGCTCAACGAGCCTTGGTGTTCGGCTTTCCTGGGGTACGCCTCCGGCGCCCACGCCCCTGGGCGGACCGACGGCGCGGCAGCGCTGGCGGCCGCGCATCACCTGAACCTGGCCCACGGGTTGGGGGCGGCCGCCATCCGGGCGGCGGTCCCGGACGCGAAGGTCTCATTGACCCTAAACCTGCACGTCATCCGGCCAGCCTCCGCCGGCGCCGCTGACCAGGACGCCGCCCGCCAGGTCAAAGCGGTCGGCAACGAGGTCTTCCTAGGCCCGGTTCTGGACGGCGAGTATCCCGCCGACCTCCTGGCGGACGTGGCCCCGCTCACGGATTTCGGCTTTGTCCAGGACGGGGACTTGGACGCGATCCGCCAGCCGCTGGATTCCCTGGGGGTCAACTACTATTCGTCCTCGCTGGTGCGCCGGCTGCCTCCGGGCGCCCCGCCCGTCGCCCAGACCGGCCACGGCGCGGGCAACCCGTGGCCGGGCGCCGGGGACGTCGAGTTCCTGCCTCCCGCCGGGCCGCTCACGGACATGGGTTGGAACATTGACCCGGCCGCGCTGACCGAGTTGTTGGTCGAGTTGTCCCAGCGCTATCCCGGCTTGGATTTGGCCGTCACCGAAAACGGTTCGGCTTTCCCAGACGTTTTGGAGCCCGATGCCGCCGTCCACGACCCCAAACGGGTCGCCTATCTGGAGTGGCACATTGAAGCCTTGGCCGCCGCGATCCAGCGGGGCGTTCCGGTGACCGGGTACTTCGCCTGGTCGTTGATGGACAATTTCGAGTGGGCGTATGGTTACGACCGCCGTTTTGGCCTTCTCTATGTTGACTACGCGGACGGCCGGAAACGCCACTGGAAGGATTCGGCGCACCGCTATCAGCGGTTGATCCAACTGGGCCGGTAGCCGCGGAAACGGGGGCGGCGCGAAAAACGGGGACGGTACCTATTTCCGGCCTGCCGGAAATAGGTACCGTCCCCGTTTTTTGTTTCTCGCCGTTGTTAGAGGGCGTGGATTATGTCTTCCACCCGGACTTTGGCGTCGCCGAAGAGCATGGCCGAATTCTCGTTGAAGAAGAGCGGGTTTTGGACGCCCGCGTAGCCGGTGGCCATTGACCGCTTGAAAACGATCACCTGGCCCGCCTCCCAAACGTGGAGGACCGGCATGCCCGCGATTGGGCTGGACGGGTCGTCCAAAGCCGCCGGGTTGACGGTGTCATTGGCGCCTATCACCAACACCACGTCCGTTTCGGGGAATTCGTCGTTGATCTCATCCATTTCGAACACAATGTCATAGGGGACTTTCGCCTCCGCCAGCAACACGTTCATGTGGCCCGGCAACCGGCCCGCCACGGGGTGGATGGCGAATTTCACCGTCACCCCCCTTTGGCGGAGCTTCGACGTCAGGTCGGCGACCGCGTTCTGGGCTTGCGCCACCGCCATCCCGTAGCCGGGCGCGATGATCACCGACGAGGAGTCCTTCAGCAGGTCCGCCACCTCGGGCGCCGTGATCTCACGGTGTTCGCCGTAGTCCTTCGCCTCCCCGACCACGGCCCCGTCCGATCCGAACCCGCCCATGATCACCGAGATGAACGACCGGTTCATGGCCTTGCACATGATGTAGCTGAGGTAGGCGCCGGAGGAGCCGACCAGCGCGCCGGTGATGATCAGCAGGTCGTTGCCCAGGGTGAAACCGGCGGCGGCCGCCGCCCACCCGGAGTAAGAGTTCAGCATTGAGACCACGACCGGCATGTCGCCGCCGCCGATCGCCGCGACCAGGTGCAGGCCCAGAAGCAACGCGATCAGCGTCATGACCGACAGCAGGATGATGCCGAGCGACCCGCCGCCGCCCCCGACCTGCTGGTCTTTGGGCAGCACCACAAACCAGACCGTCAGGGCGAAGAACGCCACAATGGCCGCCAAGTTGATCACGTTGTGATGCGGCAGCGCCAGCGGCGCGGACTTCATTTTGGCGGACAGCTTGAGATAGGCGATAATCGACCCGGTGAAAGTGACCGCGCCAATGAAGACCCCCACGAACAATTCCCCATAATGGAGCTTGTCGCCCAGGTGGCCCGGCTCCAGATAGGAGTTCCAGCCCACCAACACCGCCGTCAAACCGACGAACGAGTGCAGCAGAGCGATCAATTCCGGCATCCCCGTCATCTCGACGCGGACCGCGAGGACAATGCCGAACACGGCGCCAACGGCCATGGGCAGCAAAATGGCCAAAGTGGCCCAGGAGGGAGCCGCCTCAAACACCGTCACATTTCCGGATTCAACCGCCAAGACCGTGCCCAGCACAGTGAACACCAGGGCTATCCCCATGCCGACCATGCCGAACGTGTTGCCGCGTTTGGCGGTATGGTGCTTCGACAACCCCGCCAGCGCCAGAATGAAAGCCAGGCCCGCAATGATGTAGGAGCCCTGAATCAATGAATTAGACATTTCTGGTCAGCTCCTCCTGAACATTCCCAGCATCCGCTGAGTCACCGTGAACCCGCCGAACACGTTTATCGAGGCCAATAAGATGCCGCCCACAGACAGGACTATGATCGCGACCGACGAATCCGCGTCCCGCAATCCCAGGAGCGACCCGACAATGATGATGCCGGAAATCGCGTTCGTCACGCTCATCAGAGGCGTGTGCAGGGAATGGTTGACGTTGCCGATCACGTAGTAGCCGATCACCACCGCCAGCATGAACACCATGAAGTGGCCTAGCAGCCCGGATGGCGAACTCCAGAACAGGGCCAACAGCACCGCCGCGCACACGCCCATCACGGTGTATCCGACAGCCGGGTTGCGCGGCTTCTTCGCCTCCGCGGCAGGCGCGGCCGGGACGGGCGCGGCCCCCCCGGCCGGCGCGGCCGAAACCGCCACCGGGGGCGGCGGCCAGGTCACATCGCCGTCCTTGACCACGGTCATGCCCCGGATGACCACGTCATCCATGTCCAGGACCAGTTCGCCGTCTTTGGCCGGGGTGACCAGTTTCATCAGGTTGACGATGTTCTGGGCGTAAAGCTGCGACGCCTGGGTGGGCAGCCGCCCCGCCAAGTCCGTGTAGCCGATTATCTTCACGCCGCCGTCCGTGACCACCAGTTTGTCCGGCGCGGATCCGGCCACGTTGCCGCCGTTGGCGGCCGCCATGTCCACAATCACCGAGCCGGGCTTCATCGAAGCGACCATCTCCTCGGTCAGCAGGCGCGGCGCCGGCTTGCCGGGAATCAAAGCGGTGGTGATCACAATGTCGACGTCTTTGACCTGCTCCGCGTACATCCGCTCGGCCGCCGCCGCGTAATCCTGGGACGCCTCCTTGGCGTAACCGTCGGTGGATTCCTGGGCTTCCGCCTCGACCGCCACGAACTCGGCGCCCATCGACTCGACCTGTTCCGCCACCGCGGCCCGGATGTCCGTCGCCTTGACGATGGCCCCCAAGGCGCGCGCCGCGCCGATCGCGGCCAGACCGGCCACGCCGGCGCCGGACACGAACACCTTGGCCGGCGGGACCTTGCCCGCGGCCGTCACCTGGCCGGTGAAGAACGAGCCGAACTCATGCGCCGCCTCGATCACCGCCCGGTACCCGGCTATGTTCGCCATCGAGGAGATCACGTCCAGGGCCTGGGCCCGCGAGATCCGGGGGACCGAATCCATCGCCAGGACGGTCAGCTTGGCCTTGGCCAGCGCCTCCAGCCGTTCCGGGCTGCGCGGCGCCGCGATCTGGCTGATCAGCACGGCCCCCGGACGCATCAAGCCGATCTCGGCGGCCGTTGGCGGGTCAATCGTGGTGACGATGTCCGCTCCCCAGGCCGCCTTCTTCGCCACCACCTCCGCTCCGGCCTCAAGGTACTGCTCATCCGGATAGGACGCCCCTTCGCCCGCGCCCTCCTCAACCGCCACCGAATAGCCCAGTTTGATCAACTGTGCGACTGACTTGGGACTCGCCGAGACTCGGCGCTCGCCTGCCGCCGTCTCTTTGGGCACACCAATCCGCATGACGCTCCTCCTTTCGAATGTCTAGCTGGCTTCGTAGTCTCTGATTCGTTCCTCCAGGCGGCGAGTCGCCGCCCGCAGCTCTTTTTCCGCGTCCAACCCCAACGCGTCGGCTTGGGCGGCCAACGCCGCGAGCCGCTCGCCCAACTCGGCCCCTGAGGGCCCGCCCGCCTCGGCGGCCAGCCCCGGGTTGGCGAGGTCGGGTGCCATGACGGCCAAGTCCACGCCCGCGCGGCGGGCCCGGCCGAAGACCTTTTGGGCGCGCGCCAGCGGCGACTGAGCCGCCGGGATGCCGTCTAGGACCGACCGGCGCGATTTCTCGTCGGCCTTGATCTGGTCCCAGCGTTTGTAAGACTCCTCGGCCGACATCCGCTCGTCCGCCTCGGCTGCGAAAACATGGGGATGGCGGCGGACCAGCTTGTCGGCCACGCCGCGCGCCAAGTCGCCCAAGTCGAACGGGTCGTCCGGATGCTCCGAGGCGATGGAGGCGTGGAACACCACTTGCAGGAGCACGTCTCCCAGTTCCTCCCGCAGGTCGTCCCGGTCGCCGTTCTCAATCGCCTCAGCCGCCTCGTAGGCCTCCTCGAGCAGATATTGAACCAGCGAATCGTGGGTTTGCTCGGCGTCCCAAGGGCAGCCGCCGGGCCCGCGCAGACGCGCCATGGTGTCAACCAGATAAGCGACGCCGCTCCAGTCAGCGGCGTCAGGCTGGCCGCCGGCAAGCGGCTGCGGGGAAGCCAAGGGGGTAAGGGCCGGGGGGTTTGTCTGATCCACCACCGGGCTCACTCGACCGGGGCGGGGGCAACGGCGGAGTTCTGGGCGGCGGTGAGCGCCGCCAACGAGATCAGCCACGGGCGGTCCACCTGGCTCACGGCCGCCGCGGCCTCCTCCCCTGTGGGCCATTCGCCGTAGCGCGGATTGACGCTCACGTCCGCCAGGGCCGCGTCCAACTGTTCCGAACTCACCTCGCCCGCGTCGATCACCTCTTGGAGGAGGGCGACGCGCAGGTTTGTGGCGATGTTGAACGACTCCTGATCCAAAGCTTTGACTCGCTCAACGGCGGCCGCGTCCGCGACCTCGTTCTGCTCCACCCAGTCCGCGAATTCACCGGGCGTCAGCGCCTGCGCCGAGTCGACCAGCGCCTGATTGCCTGTCTCGGCAAGCAGGTTGGCGGCAATGCGGTCCACAATGGCTTGGGTGAGGATTGCGTCCACGTCCTCCGGCGGGGCACCGGTCGCCAGGGAGTAGATGAAGTTGTACTCCTCGACCAGCGTCGCCAATTGTTCTTGGCTGATTGTCTCCGGGCCCACCACGGCGGCCGTCTTCGGCTGGTCGCAGCCCACCAGGACCGGGCCGGCCAGCAGCGCGCCCGCCACCAGCAGTCCGGCGCGCCGGGTCAAGAGCTTCAAAGCCACGTCGATTCCCTTCCTCGGGTCAATGGTTCGCCGTCAACCGGCCGCATTCCGCCCCCATCTTACGCGGCGCCCGCCGCCGCCACGCCACGCGGAAGCGGAACCCGCCGCGCCGCGCCATAGGCTGGCCGCTTGCCTTCCCGGAGCGCCGGGGAGCGCGAAGAGGCCGTGTTGACGGCGGCCGCAGTTCAGGGGCACACGGCCCGCCTGGCCGACAAGTCAAAACGCGAACCGTCCCCGGCCACCGGCTGAGCTCATTGGACTGCGACCGGAACGCGCTTGACCAGGTCGTCGATCAGGCCGCCGAGCCAGCGCACCAGGTCCACGCCCGCCATGGCCGGGTCGCCCAGCCGCCCGCCCGCGCGCGGGATTGGGACCAGCACCGTCCGCGTGGCCGGTTTGACCACCGTCCCACGCTGGGTCCGCTGCAGCCACAGCTGCTGCGATTCGGCCAGCGCGCAGGGACTCAGCCGGATGAACCTGCCCTGGGCCGTGATTTGGGCGAGCCCCGCCGCCCGCGCCCGCAAGCGCAGACGCGCCACCTCGAACAACGCCTCGACTGGTTCCGGGATGGGCCCGTAACGGTCCGTCAACTCGTCCGCCACTGCGTCAAGATCCGCCGCCGATGCCGCCTGCGACAGTTTTGTGTAAGCCTCCAGCCGCAGCCGGTCCCCGTCCACGTAGCTGTTCGGGATGTGGGCGTTGACCGGCAACTCGATCTGGACCTCCGCCGGGGCCTCGTTCGCTTCGCCCTTGGCGCCCGCCACCGCGTCCGCCATCATCCGCAGGTACAGGTCGAAGCCGACCCCGGCGATGTGCCCGGACTGCTCCCCGCCCAGCATGTTGCCCGCGCCCCTGATCTCCAAGTCTTTCAGGGCCACCCGCATGCCCGCGCCGAGTTCCGACTGCGCGGCGATGGTCGACAGACGGTCATGGGCCGTTTCCGTCAACGTCTTGCCTTGGCCATAGAAGAAGTAGGCGTAAGCGCGCTCTTTGCCCCGGCCGACCCGTCCGCGCAACTGGTGAAGCTGCGCCAAACCGAACTTGTCGGCATCGTCCACTATCAAAGTGTTGGCGTTCGCTATGTCGAGCCCCGTCTCCACGATGGTGGTGCAAACCAACACGTCAAAGCGCTTCTCCCAAAAGTCCACCATGACTTTCTCCAACTGGGCTTCCCGCATCTGGCCGTGCGCTATGGCGATGCGGGCCTCCGGGATCAACTCGCCCAGGGCGGCCGCCACGCGGTTGATCGACTGGACGCGGTTGTGGACGTAGAAGACCTGGCCCTCCCGCAGCAACTCCCGCCTGACCGCGGCGGCGATCTGCCCCGGCGTGCGGGGGCCCACATACGTCAGGACCGGGTGGCGTTCCTCCGGCGGCGTGGTCAGCGTGGACATCTGGCGGATGCCGCTGACCGCCATCTCCATGGTGCGGGGAATGGGCGTGGCGGACATGGTCAACACGTCCACCTCCGGGCGCTGGGCCTTGAGGGTCTCCTTGTGCTCTACGCCGAAACGTTGCTCCTCGTCCACGATCACCAAGCCCAGGTCCTTGAACCGCACGTCGCCGGTGACCAGCGAATGCGTGCCGATCACCACGTCGACCTTGCCGGCGGCGAGGTCCTCCTTGGTCTGGCGCGCCTCCTTGGGCTTCTGGAAGCGGGACAGCGCCCGGACCTCCACGGGGAAGGCCGCGTAGCGGTCCGTGAAAGTCTCCATGTGCTGGCGCACCAGCAGCGTGGTCGGGGCCAGCACCGCCACCTGCTTGCCGTCCTGAACCGCCTTGAACGCGGCCCGCACGGCTATCTCCGTCTTGCCGTAGCCCACGTCCCCGCAGACCAGCCGGTCCATTGGGGGGGTTTGCTCCATGTCGCCCTTGACCTCGTCGATCGTGGTCAACTGGTCGGGGGTCTCCACGTAGGCGAAGGCGTCCTCAAGTTCCCGCTGCCAGGGCGTGTCCGGGCTGAACGCGAACCCCTTCGTCGCCATGCGGGCCGAATAGAGCCTGATCAACTCCTCGGCCAGGTGGCTGACCGCCTGGCGGGCGCGCGCCTTCGTCTTGGCCCAATCCGACCCGCCCAGCTTTGAGAGTGCGGGGTTCTCCCCGCCCACGTAGCGGGTGACCTGGTCCAGCGAATCGGTGGGCACATAGAGCCGGTCGCCCGGCTGGCCCCGTTTTGACGGCGCGTATTCGATCAGAAGGTATTCGCGGGTGGCCGCGTTTTCGCCGCTGCCCACCGTGCGGTCCACCAATTCCACAAAACGGCCCACGCCGTGCTGCTCGTGGACCACCAAATCCCCGGCGTTCAACTGGAGCGGGTCCACTGCGGCTTTGCGCCGCGACGGCATGCGGCGCATGTCCCGGGTCGAGGTCCCCGAGCGCCCAGTCAAGTCCTTTTGGCTGACCAGGGCCAGTTTGAGGCCTGTGACTTGGAAGCCGCCGCCGGAGGCGGTCGTCACCAACACCACGCCGCCGCCATGCTCCAACGCGTCTTGGTCGAGGTCCGCGACCAGCCGGGCGGGCACGCCCTCGCCGCCCAGGCGTTCCACCAGGCGCTTGGCCGGTCCCGCACCTTCGGTGGTGAGCGCCACCGTCCAGCCGTCCTTGACCCAGTCCTTCAACTGTTTGACAGCGGCCGGGACCCGGCCGTGGTAGTTGTCAAGCTCCCGCGCCCCCAAGGCGATCCGGACCGCGTCTTCGGCTTGCCGCCCCGCCATCACGGGCTGGGCCGCCCGGGGTTCGGAGCCGGGCGAAACGCCGTCTGCGGCCGCCGGGCCATCCGACCGGCTTTCGAAGCCCGCCTCGAAATGGGCCGCCCCGGGGTCGGGGCCGGGCGAAACGCCGTCTGCGGCCGGCGCCCCCGGGTTGGACGCGCCCGGGTTGGACGCGCCCGGCGGGCCGGCGTCCGCGCGTTGGCCCTCGGGCGGGCCGTCAGCCGGGCTGGCGGAGTCCGCCTCAAAGCCTCCCGGTAGGCCGAAGCTGGACGCGTTCCACCAGCCGCAGCCAATCCGGACCGCCTCCTCATGGAGTTGGTCCAGCGTCAAGAACGAGCCCTTGGCCAAGTCGACCGGGGAGTCCGCGCCGACCGCCGCCGCCTCCCAGGCCGCCTCCAAGAACTCCTGGGCCGTTGACAACAGGTCCTCCGCCCGGCGGCGCAGCCGCTCAGGGTCCAGGAACAACATCAGCGAGCCCTTCGGGGCCAGGTTCAGCACCGGCGTCAGCCCGTCCGCCAGCACCGGGATCAAGGACTCCATGCCCTCGGCTTTGATCCCCTGCGCTATCTGGTCCAGCATGTCAGTGATCCCCGGCAGCTGGCCCGTCAGCGCCCTTGCCCGCGCCCGGACGGCGGGCGTCAACAGCAGCTCGCCGCAGGCCGGCGCCCACAGGCCGTCTTCCACCAGATCCGACGAGCGCTGGTCCAGGACCGCGAAATACCGGATCTCCTCGACCTCGTCGCCCCAGAAGTCGACCCGGACCGCATGGTCCTCGGTGGGCGGGAACACGTCCAGAATGCCGCCCCTGACCGCGAACTCGCCCCGCCGGGTGACCATGTCGACCCGGTTGTACGCCAAGCCCGCCAAGCGTTCCGCCACCTTGGTCAGATCGGCCTGGTCCCCGGGCATCAGCTTGACCGGCTCAAGTTCCCCCAAGCCGTTCACCACGGGTTGCAAGACCGATCGCAACGGCGTGATCAGCAACTCGATGGGGCCGCGCCGCCCAGACGGCTCCGGGTGGGCCAAGCGGCGGAACACCGCCGTCCGCCGCCCCAAAGTGTCCGCCCTGGGCGAGAGCCGCTCATGCGGCAGGGTCTCCCACGCCGGCAGGACGGCGATGGCGTCCCCCGGCATCATGGCGGTGGCCGCCTCCGCCAAGGCCTCGGCCGCGCTGGTCGAAGCGGTGATCACCACCACCGGCGGATGCGGGCCCTCGCTCCGACCGGCGGTCGCCCGCCGGGCCTCAGCCATGGCGCGGGCCATCGACGCGGCCAGCGCGGGCCGGACCGGCTCGATCGCCACAATGTCCACGTGGTCGGTCTGGTGGGCCGTCAGCCCGGCGCGCGCCCGGACCCGTTCCAGCACTTCGGCCATGCCCGGATCCCGCGCCAGCAACTGCGGCAAATGGCTCAACGTCATGGCTGCTCGCCCGTCTGGTCCGAGCCCGGGCGGCCGCCGGGCGCCGCCTCGCTTGCCCGCGGACGGGCGGCCGGCGCGGAGTCGGGTTCTTCCTCCGCCGGTTTCGGCTGGGTGTGGAAAGCCAGCTGAGCGGCGTCCAAACCTTCGAGGATGACTCGCTCGACGGCATCGGCGGCTTTGTCCGCCAACAAGGCGACGTCGGCGCGCTGGCTGGCCGGGAAATCGCGCAACACGTAGGCGGCGGCGTCCTGGTTGCCGGGCGGACGCCCCACCCCGCCGCGGACCCGGATGTAATCCTTGGAGCCCAACGCCTTGGAAATGTCCCGCAGGCCGTTGTGGCCGCCCTCGCCGCCGCCGCGCTTCAGGCGAACCTGCCAAGGGGGCAGGTCGATGTCGTCGTGGACCACGATCACGTGGTCCAGTTCGACCCCGAAGTAATCCGCCAATTCGGCCGTGGGGCCGCCGGACAGATTCATGAACGTCTGGGGCTTCGCCAAGACCGCGCGCGGACCGGGGGCGCCGCCCGGAGCCACGCCGACGCGGGCGGCGGCGGCCAGAGCCCGCCCATGCGCCCGGGCCGCAAAGGACACGCCAGACCGCGCGGCCAGCACGTCCACCGCCATGAAACCGAGGTTATGGCGGTTGCGGGCATAATCCGGCCCCGGATTGCCCAGGCCCACAACCAGCCAAACGTCGCTCACAGTTCAACCACGGTACGCGGGATCAGTCCTCCGCGAAGGCGTTAGCCGCTTCCGTCTCCGGCGTTGTCGCAGCCTCGCTCTGCGTGGACGTGATGGTGACCACGTTGACATCCGGTTCCGCGACCACCTCGACGCCCTCCGGCAGGATCAGATCCGCGACCTTGATGGTGTCGCCCTCGCTCAAGCCGTCCACCGAGATCGAGATGACCTCCGGCACGTTGGTCGCCTCCGCCCGCACGTGCAACTCCTGGGAGTCGAGGATCGCCAGGCCCGTGGTCGGCTCGCCCTCAATGTGCAACGGCACCGACGCCTCGATCTTCTCGCCCCGCTTGATGATCTGCAGGTCGATGTGTTGAAGCACGTCCGTGATCGGGTTCCGCTGGACCTCGCGGGCAATGGTCAGGGTCTGCTTCCCGTCCAGTTCGATTGTCAACACCGCGTTGACGTGCCTGAGCGCGAGGAACGCCTCGTGGCCCGGCAGCGAGATGTGGATGGGCGTCTCCGCGCGGTCATGCATCACGGCCGGGACCAGGCCCGCCCGCCGGGTGCGGCGCGCCGCTCCTTTGCCGAACTCGTCGCGCGCTTGCGCCTTCAAGATTGTTTCAGCCATGGTGGGCTCCTATTCGTTGATCAGGGCCTGCGGCGCAAGACGGCCGGCCCGCTTGTCCGCGAGCCGCACCGGTTCTGAGCCCAGTGCCGGGTTGGTTCGGCCTGGGTCGAGGGCGCCCGCCGGGTCCGCAGTCCGGGCGGCGCTAAAGCCGCCCGCCAGCCGGGCTGACGCCGAATGCAAGTCGATCACGGAGGTCTTGGCGCGGCCTTGGGCAAGGCCCTTTGGGTCTTGATCCGCCGCCGCCCCGCGAACTCCCTCGCCAAGGCAACCGTGCCATCCTACCGGGCGTCGCGGCGCCCGCGTTTCAGCAGAGCTTTTCAGCAGGGGCCGGATGCGGCCGTGCCGGACTCGGCCGTGACATGGGCCTGGTCCGATCCGCTTGAGCCCTGAACGCACCAGGTGGAGGCGCCCAGGCGCCCCATGTGGACCTCGACGCCCTGGGACGCGCCCGAGATCACAACGCCAGCGGCCGCGCAATCCGACTCGCTGGCGGCGCAGATGTAGTAACTGCCCCCGCTGACCTGCACCTTCGGGTCGCCGTCCCCGGAGGCGTACCAGCTGGCCACCTCCTTGGCGACAATGCTCAGCTCCGCCTCCAGCGCCGCCGCCCCGCCCGCCGCGATCTTGTCTTTCCCGGTCAGGGCCTCGCCCAAGTCGTCTTTGGCCTTGTCGCCGCAGCCGGCCAGGCCCAGGCCCACAACCAAACCCAGGGCCAGCAAGCGGGTCGCGGCGGCCGGACCCGCATGTCCGCGGCGCCTTCGGGGCGACAGCGGCGGGTGGGCGGACGAATGTGGCGATGTGGACGGCATCGGGCACCTCCTTGGACGGTGACGTGGCAACCGTCGCCAATTGTGCCACCGCGGCGGCCACCCGGCCACCACGGGAACGTTCCGTCTTCGGGTCAGATCTGGCCGACCAACTCGGCGGACGGCTTGAGCGTGTCGCCGCCCAGGACCCAGCGCGCCGGGCAGACCTCCTCCGGGTTCGCGGCGACCCACTGGGCGGCCTTGACCTTGCGGAGCAGGTCGCGGGCGTCGCGGCCAACCGCCCCGTCTGAGATTTCGATGGCCTTGATGACGCCTTCGGGGTTGATCAGGAAGGTGCCGCGCTCGGCCAGGCCGCTCGCCTCGATCAGAACGCCGAAGCCCCGTGTGACCTGCCCGGACGGGTCGCCGACCATTGGGAACTCGATGGCGCCGATCGCCTCCGACGTGTCATGCCAGGCCTTGTGGGAGAAGTGCGTGTCGGTGGAGACGGAGTAGATCTCGGTCTGGAGGGCCTTGAACTCGCTGTACAGCGAGGCCAGATCCGCCAGTTCGGTGGGGCAGACGAAAGAGAAGTCCGCCGGGTAGAAGAACACGACTGACCAGTGGCCCAGCAGGTCCTGGTCGCTGATGTCGCGGAAGTCGCCGTCCGCGTAGGCGGTCGCTTTGAATTCGGGAATGCGGGTGTTCAGGCTAGACACGGTTCGGTCGTGACCTTTCGTTGTCGTCGGTGGCTTGGCTGTCGGCGTTTCCCCTTTTGCGGACGATGCCGCGCGCCCATTTGGCGCCGCACGCCCCGTCCGTCTTGGGTCGCCGTGGACAGTCTAGGACAAGAGTCCTATGGCGGGCGAATCTCGGCGCGGGCGGCTGCTGTGTGTCTCCGCCCAAAGCCAGCCGGACTGCGCAAATCAGGGCTGAGGGTCCGGCCCTATCTCACCCGACCGCGCCGATTGAGTCAGATCCGGACCTTCGCCCGCTCTGAGCAGCCGAGGGTGCGGCCCCGGCATCGAGGCGAAAAGACCCTCCCCATTTCGGGGGTTAGGAGTTGCCGTCGAAGAGGGACGTTACCGAGCCGTCGTCGAAGACCTCGCGGATGGCGCGAGCGATCAGCGGGGCGATCGACAGGACCGTCAGCTTGTCGATCCGCTTCTCCTCCTCGATGGGGAGGGTGTCCGTGACCACTATCTCGATGATGCCGGAGTTCTTCAGCCGGTCGATGGCCGGGCCGGAGAGGACCGCATGGGTCGCGGCCACGATGACTTGGGCGGCGCCGTTGGCGATCAGCGCCTCGGCGGCTTGGACAATGGTGCCGGCCGTGTCGATCATGTCGTCCACGATCACGCAGGTGCGGCCCTCGACCTCGCCGACCAGCTCGTGGACCTTGACCTGGTTGGCGACCTTCGGGTCGCGGCGCTTGTGGATGATCGCCAGCGGCGCGGCCAGGCGGTCAGACCACTGGTCCGCCAGGCGGACCCGGCCCGCGTCCGGGGAGACAATGGTCAGGCGCGAGCGGTCCACCCTGGTGCGGACGTAGTTCGTCAAAATGGGCAGCGCCCAGAGGTGGTCCACCGGGCCGTTGAAAAAGCCCTGGATTTGGGCGGTGTGGAGGTCGACGGCCATCATGCGGTCCGCGCCAGCGGTCTCAAACAGGTCGGCCACCAGGCGGGCGGAGATGGGCTCCCGCCCGCGGTGTTTCTTGTCCTGGCGGGCGTAGCCGTAGAACGGGGCGATCGCGGTGATCGACTTGGCGGACGCCCGCTTGAGGGCGTCGCACATGATCAGGTGCTCCATGATCCACTGGTTGATTGGCGCCGTGTGAGACTGGAGGACAAAGGCGAAGGCGCCGCGCACGGATTCGGCGAAACGCACGTAGACCTCGCCGTTGGCGAAGTCGTACGCCGAGGTTGGCACAAGTTCGCAGTTCAACTCGCGGGCCACGGCCTCTGCGAGTTCCGGATGGGCCCGCCCGGACACCAGGACCATCCTCTTCTCCGTGTCGTGGCTGATGATTCCGCTGGTCAAGGCTCTGCCCTTCTGATTGGTGGATGATTCAGTTGTCTTTGGAGGTCTGCGGCGGCGGGGCGGCCTGGTCTGAGGCGGGCTGGGGTTGTGGGGATTCCAACTGCGGGGATTCCAACGGAGGCTGAGGCGGACTGGCGAGCGCCCGTTCCGCCGCTTGGGCGCTGACCGAGCCGGGGCGCTTGCGGATGGTCCAACCCTCAATCACCCGCTGCGGGCCGGCGCTGACCGCCAGCGAGCCGGGGGGCACGTCCCCGCGCACAACCGCGCCCGCGCCCGAATAGGCGCCCGCGCCCATTTCCACGGGGGCGACTATCACGTTGTTGGAGCCGATCCGCGCCGCCGGGCCGATCACGCATTTGGACTTCGTCACGCCGTCGTAATTGGCGAAGATGGTGCCGGCGCCCACATTGGCGTCCTCGCCCACCTGGGCGTCTCCCACATAGGCCAGATGCGGCACCTTGGCGCCGTCCGCCACTTCGGCGGCCTTCAGCTCCGTGAACGAACCCGCCTTGGTCGCCTGGCCCAACACCGTGCCCGGACGCAGATGCGTGAACGGCCCCACGGTGGCGCAGTCGCCGATCCGCGCGCCGTTGGCGACCGTCCGGTCGACAGTCGCGCCCGCGCCCACCGCCGTGTCCACCAACGTGGTGAAGGGCCCGATGACGCTGCCCTCCCCCACCGCAGTGGTCCCGGCGAGGTGCGTCCCCGGCATGAGCGTCACGTCGCGAGAGAGTTCCACGCCCGCGTCGATCCAGGTCGAGGCCGGGTCCAGCACGCTCACGCCGTCGATCATCGCCTGGTTCACAATCCGCCGGTTGATGGCGGCGGCGGCCGCCGCCAACTGCGCCCGGTCGTTGACGCCCTGCGCCACGGCGGGATCCTCGGAGATCAGCGCCCGCACCGGCCGTCCGGCCGCGCGGGCAACCGCCACCACGTCCGTCAGGTAAAGCTCGCCCTGGGAGTTGTCCCGGCCAAGGCCGCCCAGAGCGGAACGCAGCAGACCGGCGTCGAAGACATAGGCGGCGGCGTTGATCTCGGTGATGGCGGCCTGCTCGGGCGTCGCGTCGGCCTGCTCCACGATTTGCGCGACTTGGCCCGCTTGGTCGCGCACAATCCGGCCGTAGCCGAACGGGTCTTCGACTTGGGCGCTCAGGAGTGTGACGCCGTTGGCGTCCTGGGTGTGGGCCTCCATGAGAGCCCGCAACGTGTCCGCGTCGATCAGCGGCGTGTCGCCGCAGATCACCACAATCTGTTCAGGCCGGGCGGGTGCGGTCTGCCCGGTGGCGCCAGCGGCGGCTTGGGCGAGCCCGGCAGGCTGGCCGGGGTGGGTGGGGGCTGGGTCGGGTGCGACGGCATCGGCGGCTTGGGTGGACTGGCCGGGGGCGACAGGACCGGCGGCTTGGTCAAGCGCGGCCAAAGCGCACTGGACGGCGCGGCCGGTGCCCGGAACCTCGTCCTGATCCGCGATCAAGACGCCCCGGCAAAGGTCCTTGGCGGCGGCGGCGACCTGCTCGCGGCCGTGCCGCACCACCACCACGATCCGGCCTGGGCCAACCCCCTCAGCGGCGCTGATCGCATGCCCCAGAAGACTTCGCCCCGCCGCCTGATGCAGGACTTTGGGTGTGGCGGACTTCATGCGGGTGCCTTCACCGGCGGCAAGAACGATCACTGCGGGTTCGGTCATGTACTGGCTCTCCAACGCTCGACGGGCGACGGGGGACTTGAACGAGTACAGCTTAGTCGGGCCGCGCGGCGGGACGCGCCGAGTTCATTTAGGGCGCGAGCCGTGGCAGACTAGATGAGCTTTCCGCCTTGGTGTAATTGGCAGCACAGGGGTTTTTGGTGCCCTTAGTCTAGGTTCGAGTCCTGGGGGCGGAGCCGCAAGGTCCGGGTGGTGGGCCCTCCGGCGGGTCGTCACCGGCGGCGGCACTGGCAGGATGGATACCGTGGCACGCGGCGTCAGGCAACCAGCCCGCCCCCGGATGACCGGGCGCGAGCGACGCGAGCAACTGGTCGCCGTGGCGCGCAGCGTCTTCGCCGAGAAGGGCTTCGAGCCGTCCAGCGTCGAGGAAATCGCGGCCCGCGCCGAAGTGTCCAAGCCGGTGGTCTACGAACACTTCGGCGGCAAAGAGGGCATCTACGCGGTTGTGGTGGACCGGGAGGTCCAAGAACTCTCAGACCGCCTGACCAGGGCGCTCAGCATCCGGGACCACCCGAAGCGGATTGTCGAACGCACCGCGTTGGCTCTGCTCGACTACATCGAGGAAAACGAGGACGGCTTCAGGATCCTGGTCCGCGACTCCCCCGTGGCGCAGGCGACCGGCCCATTCTCCTCAATGCTGGGAGACATCGCTCGGACGGTCGAGGCGCTGTTGGCAACCGAGTTTGAGAACCACCGGCTGAACGCCGAAACCGCCACGCTCTACGCCCAGATGCTGGTCGGCATGATCGCCTTCACCGGCCAATGGTGGCTTGAGGCCAAAGAGCCGGACAAGGCGACGGTGGCCGCCCACCTGACCAATCTGGGCTGGAACGGGCTGCGCGGCATGGAGCGGGAGCCCCGACTAAAGACTCTCGACGTCGAGTGATCCTCGGCTATGGTGGGGGGCTATGAGCACTCCGCCCCGCATTCGCAAGGATGCCACCGGCCAAGTCGTTGAGGCTTGGGGTCGCGAGCGACCCGACCTGGACGCGTCACCCCTGGAAGTCTTCTCGCGCGTGACACGCCTGGCCAAGTACCTAGACCAGGTCCGCCGGGACATTTTTGAGCGCCATGGCCTGCAAGGCTGGGAATTCGACGTGCTGGCGGAGCTGCGCCGGTCCGGCGAGCCGTACGAGCTCACGCCAGGCCAGATGTCGGCGGCCATCCTGCTGTCAACTGGGGCCATGACCAACCGCCTCCACCGGATCGAGGCGGCCGGGCTGGTCCAACGCCGCGAGGATCCAACCGACGGCCGGGTGGTGCGGGTCCGCCTGACCAAGGCCGGCCGCGAGCGGGTCGACGCCGCCTTGGCGGACCTGCTGCTACGCGAAGCCGAGTTGCTTGCGCCCGTCTCCGCGACCAACCGGTTTCGGGTGGCGGCCACGCTGGCGCAATTGTTGACGCCGTTCGAGCAGGCCGCCGAGCGGCCGGGCAACGGCGGCAACGGGGCGACGGGACGCAACGGGCGCTGATGGCCCATCTGATTGGCGCCGAAGCGGTCTCGATCGGCTTCTTGGGCGACCCGGTGCTGGCGGACGTGTCCCTGGGATTGGCGGACGGCGACCGGATTGGGATTGTGGGCCGCAACGGCGCGGGCAAGTCCACGCTGATGGCCCTGCTGGCGGGACGCTTGGAACCAGACTCCGGGCGGGTGACCGCGCGCGGCGGGGTCAGGGTGGGGCTGCTCGACCAAGCCGACCGATTGCCGGCCGGGGCCAGCTTGCGGGAAGTGGTGGCCGGCGGGAGGGCGGACCACACCTGGGCGGCGGACGCCCGGTCCCGCGAGGTCATGGCGGCTCTGCTCCCAGACCTGGCCCTGGAGTCAGACGTGGACCAGCTTTCCGGCGGCCAGCGCCGACGGGCCGCCCTGGCCGCGATCCTCATCCAAGACTGGGACGTGCTGTTCCTCGACGAGCCGACCAACCACCTGGACATGGAGGCGATCAACTGGCTGGCGGGGCACCTGCGGGCCCGCTGGCCGGCCCGCCGCGGGGCGCTCACCCTGGTCACGCACGACCGCTGGTTCCTTGACCAGGTCTCGGAAAACACCTGGGAGGTCCACGACGCCGCAGTCGAGCCGTTCGAGGGCGGCTATGGCGCCTACGTCCTCCAGCGGGTCGAACGGGACCGCCGCCAGGCGTCCAGCGCCGCGCGCCGCCGCAACATTCTGCGCAAGGAACTCGCCTGGCTGCGGCGCGGAGCGCCCGCCCGCACCTCGAAACCGAAGTTCCGCCTGGACGCCGCCGCCGCCCTGATCGCCGACGTCCCCGAACCGCGCGACGCCGTCAACCTGAAACGCATGGCCATGACCCGGCTTGGCAAGGACGTGCTCGAATTGGCCGGGGTCAGCGCCGGCTACGACATGGGGGACGGCGAGCCGCCCGCCGGCGCTTCCGACCAGGTCCGCACGGTCCTTCGGGACGTGGATTGGAGCATTGGGCCGGGCGACCGGATCGGGATCCTGGGCGCCAACGGCGCCGGCAAGACCACGTTGCTGAAAGTGTTGAGCGGCCAACTGCCGCCCCTGGCCGGGCGGGTCAAGCGCGGCAAGACCGTCCACCCAGCATGGCTGTCGCAGACCATGGCCGACTTGGAAGCGATCGCCGACCAGCGCATCTTGGACCTGTTGGACCAGCTCAAGGCCTCCTACCAGGCGGGCGGCCGCACCGCCGGAGCCTGGACCGGCGGCGGGCGGAACGCCAAAGCGGGCTGGTCCTCCGGGGCCGAGGAGCTCACGCCCACGGCGGTGTTGGAGCGCCTCGGATTCGCGCCCGCCCAGTTCTCCACCCCGATCCGCGACCTGTCCGGCGGCCAACGCCGCCGCCTTCAGTTGGCCCTGACCTTGTTGGCCGAGCCGAATGTGCTGATTCTGGACGAGCCGACCAACGACTTGGACACCGACATGCTCGCCGCGATCGAGGACCTCCTCGACTCCTGGCCCGGCACCCTCCTGGTGGTCACCCACGACCGCTACCTGATGGAACGGGTCACCGACCAGCAGTACGCCGTCCTGGGCGGCCGTCTGCGGCACCTGCCCGGCGGGGTCGAGGAGTACCTGCAGTTGGCGGCGGCCGCCGGTTCGCAGTTGTCCGATGCCGCTCAGGCCGTCCCAGCGAAAACACGGGAGGGGGCTGGGGCTGGGAAGGCGGCATCGGGCGCGGATGCGGGCGAAGGCGCCGCCGGAGGGGCCAAGGCGGCGCGGGAGGCGAAAAGGGAACTGGCGGCGGTGGAGCGGCACCTGGAACGGTTGCGGGCCGAGGCGGACGGCGTCAACGCCGAGTTGGCGGTCGCGGACCCGGCCGACTGGGCCGCCGCGGCGCGATTGAGCGAGCGCCTCGGCGAACTGGGCCAAGCCGTCGCCCAAGCGGAGGACCGCTGGCTCGAACTGGCCGAAACCGCCGGGTAGCTTCGCCTGGCTGGGCCGACACACCGGGCTTCCGACGGGGACGCAGGCGGTAGGCTCATGCTGGCCGTCAGCGGTTCGCTCTGGCTCCCCCAACCGGCCGCGACCCGGCTCACCACGTTAAGACTTGCAGGAAGACGACCTTTGACCGCAACCGACAAGAGCGACCGGTCGGCCCGCCGCGCCGCGATTCGCCAAGCTGTGTCCGTGTCCGTCGCGACCGGGCTTTACGGCGTCTCGTTCGGGGCGCTGGCCGTGGCGGCGGGGCTGAGCATTTGGCAGACCCAGTTGCTGTCCATGGTCATGTTCACCGGCGGCTCGCAGTTCGCGCTGGTGGGAGTCGTGGGGGCGGGCGGCCTTGGCGGCGCGGCGGTGGCCTCGGCGGCGCTGCTGGGCGGCCGCAACCTGCTCTACGCCGTGCAACTGGGGCCGCTGCTGGGGTTGCGCGGTTGGCGGCGGCTGCTGGGCGCGCTGCTGACCATCGACGAGTCCACCGCGGTGGCATTGGCGCAGCCCTCCGCAACGGCGCGGCGGGCGGGCTTCTGGTGGGCCGGCGCCGGGGTTTGGATCTGCTGGAACGCTTTGACTCTGGCCGGGGCGCTGGCCGGGGACGCGATGGGGGATCCGAGGGCCTGGGGGCTTGACGCCGCCGCGGCGGCCGCGTTCCTGGGCCTTTTGTGGCCGCGCCTGGCGTCCCGCCGGGCTCAAGCCGCGGCGGGCTTGGCCATTGCGATCGCGCTGGTGGCAAGCCCGTTGCTGACACCCGGAGTGCCCGTGCTCCTGGCGGCCTTGGCCGCGCTCGTGGCCGGGCTCTGGCCCGGGGGGGACGCGCGCCCAGGTCCGGACGGCGGGCGGGCCAAGCGGGACGGTGGCGACGGCATCGGCGGCCGGGATGAGCCTGAGCGGGACGCGGGAGCGTCCGGCGGCAAACCCGAGGGCGGCGGCGGATGAGCGACGCGACGTTGTGGGCCACGGTGCTGGCCGGGTCGGCGGTCTGCCTGGGGCTGAAGGTGGTGGGGGCCTATGTGCCGCGCTCGTGGCTGGCGGGCGAACGGGTGGGCCGGATCATGGGGCTGGTGACCGTGGCGCTGCTGGCCGGGCTTTTGGCCGTCCAGACGGCGGGGGACGGCCAGGGCCTGGCCGTCGACTCGCGCCTCGCGGCGGTCGGCGTGGCGGGGGTGGCCTTGTGGCTGCGGGCGCCGTTCATAGTGGTGGTGATACTGGCGGCGGCCGTCGCGGCGGGGTTGCGGGCGCTGGGACTGCCCTGACGGCACCGTCAACGGGGCCGTGCTTGGGAACCGTCGACTCAAGCTGTGGGGTGTCTGGCGTTCTTAGCCGCGCCCTCAGTCTTCGGCGAACAGGTGGCGCAGCATGCGCTCCGGGCTCTCGAGGAACAGGCGGGTGATCTTGACCGGCTCGGTTTGGTCGTAGACGGCGCGCTGGAATCCCTCCTGGTCCAGCGCGTAAATCCAGGCTGAGGGGTAGGACATGAGGATCGGCGAGTGCGTCGCGATGACGAACTGGGCGCCGTCCCGAACCGCTTGGTGAAGGATCGACAGTATGGTCAGTTGGCGGGCTGGCGAGAGCGCCGCCTCCGGCTCGTCCAGGAAATACAGGCCGGGGGTGGCGAAACGGTGCCGGGCCAATTCCAAGAACGCCTCGCCGTGCGAGCGCGCGTGGAGGGAACGGCCGCCGTAATACCGCTCCACGCCCAACGCCTCGATCTCCGTGGCGACGTTGTAGAACGACTCGGCGCGGAAGAAGAAGCCATGGTGGGCGCGGCGGCCGTGGGCGGTGCGGATGCGGTCATGCAACGGCGAATGCGTCTCCCTCGTGGCGAAGTTGAAGTTCCTGGTGCCGCCCTCCGGGTTGAATCCGAGCGCCACCGCCAGCGCCTCCAACACAGTGGACTTGCCAGACCCGTTCTCGCCCACCAGGTAGGTCACATGCTTGTGGAACTCCAACCCGTCGCCGCCGGCCAGCGCCCGGACCGCCGGCAGGCCCCACGGGTAGCCCTCCGCCGGCGCCCCGGCGAGCCAAGCCCGCATGAGGTACTGATCCATCACCTCCCCATGATCGCAGGCGGCGGAAGAAGCGCGGGCCTGGAACCGGCCGTCCGTCCGGATGATCGCCACGGGCTAGAGCGTTCCGGGTAGTCGCCCGGCCTTCGTTATCAACTTGGTCGACGGCATTCCGGTGATGGGCATGTTGGCACATGGCAGTGAGATTCACGAAATAGTACAGTTACGGCTCACGAAACTGATCGCTAAGAGCTCACGAAATGGTATGGCCGCCGCGCAGTTTACAGACTTCGGGTCATGGACCGACTGCTCGACGAGTACCAGGCGGCTCTCCCCGCCGGGCGGTTGTTCGGGCCAAAAGGGGTCGGCAAGACCGCCACCGCGCGCAGACGGGCCCGCTCCGTCTTGTCTCTTGACGTCGCGGAGAACAGGCAGCGCCACCGGGCAGACCCAGAGTTGA
>JAITFE010000156.1 GCA_031281585.1 Bifidobacteriaceae bacterium
GACCCGCGGATGGCGAAGCTCCGGATGAAAGTGTCCGGCGGGCTGCGCACCGCCGAGGGCGCCAACCAATTCGCCCGCCTCCGCTCCTACCTGTCAACCGCCGCCAAGAACGGCGTCCACGGATTCGACGCACTCACCCGCGTCTTCACCCGGCAGCCATACCTACCCCAGACCACCTGACCAGTTACGCTCGACGTCCCGCTGGATCTCCATAATCCGGTCCATGTAATGGGTCTCTTGGCGGCAGTCGTAATCAGCCAACGCCACCTCGATCTGGGACGGGTAACCCCTTAATAGCCAATCGCCGGCCTCGCCGACGGGCTCTCCGTTGGTGCCAGGCCCGCGTGTGACATCGATCGCCACTCCGGGCGACGGACGAGTCAGTGGCGCCACGTTTGAGAGGATCTGCTCCTGCCCGTCCGGGGTCGTCCTGGAAAAACGCATGCCGGAGAAGTCCATGCCCCGGGCGGTGCACTCCTCCCATTCCCTGTCCAACGCCACCGACCTGGGGTCCATGCACATCCCAACGCGTCAAGTCTGAGATCTTCGCCAGCAAGTCCCGGCATTCGTCCCGGAAGTCGCCCTCGAACGCTCACCGCTGAACAAATGGTGTCTCCGCCTGCGCTTCGCCTCGGCAACCCCTCACGGCTTGGCCGTGGCTGGCCTCCGTATTGAAATCGGGACCATACATCGCCGCTCAATACGCCTCCTCAGCAGAAGAACTCAATGCTTCCACGCAATCCGAGTTGAGCGCCTTGGTCTTGCCAACCTCCGGTTCCTGGTTCGGGAACACTTCGATCTCTCCGGCCGGTTTCGGGTCGACCCCATGCCCCCACTTGGCCACCCTGTCGCGATCTAAGTCGCGCACCGGCACCACGAGCTCGTAGGTGCCCATCAGGCCACCATGCGGCTCGTCAACCCTTGATCCGGTATGCGGCACCGGGTAATATTCAAACCCCGCCTTCCCGATACAGGACGCGACCAACTTTTCCTGCTCTTCGATCGTCTTGACTGCCTCTGCCAGCCGATCATCAAATCCCGCCGTCGGCAGTCTTATCAGCTCGCGATAGGGCCCCAGCGGAGCGAGGCCTCGGCAAAGTCGTGTTTAGTTGGCGAGGAGTAGGTTGCCGATCCGGTGGTGGTCGCGTTGGTGGTGTCTGGTGGCGGCGGCGATGTTGGCCCAGCCCAGGATCCGCAGGACTGTGATGGCGATGTTGCGCGGGACGGCCATCGTGGTCGGCCCGTTCCCGGTCCGCGCTTGCGAGCGGTCCTCGTCGGACGTGACGTCCCGGACCCAGTGGAGCCTGGTCTCCACGCCCCAGTGGCCCTGGACCCACTCGGCGACGGCGGTGGGCGGGGCTTGCGCCGGCGAGCAGATCAGGTAGGCGGTTTCGGTGGTGGTCCCGGTCTTCTGGGTGACCCGGCGGTGTGGTTTCAGCACCTGGGCCGCGCCGGGGAAGTCGACCCAGTCCGGGGCGGGAAGGGCCTGGGCCTCGCGGGTGGCGGTCCTGCCGTGGCCGTGTTCGGTTTGCCGGTGGCGGGGCGCACGCCGCCAGTCCATTCCGGCGAGGAGGGTTTTCAGGGTGGGCCGGTTGTCTTTGACGGTGAACACGTGGTGGCCGCCGCGCTCCAGGATCAGCTCGGCGGTCTCGGCCTGGGTGTGCGGGGCGTCCATGGTCACGACCACGCCGCGCAGGTCCAGCAGTCCGAGGAGCTGGCGGGCGGCGGGTATCTCGTTGGTCTTCGCGGCGACCTGGACTTGGCCTATGACCAAGCCCGTGCCGTGGGTCAGGGCCGCCACCAGGTGCGGGGCGCCGTCGGCGCCGCCCTTCGCGCCGCGCACGGTCTTCCCGTCCAAGGCGACCGCCTTTTGGCCGCCCGTCTCGTACCACCTGGCCTGCGCCCACGCGCCGAACAAGGCGGAGACCGCTTGCGGGTCCAACGCTTGGAGAACCCGCCGGATCGTCGACTCGGACGGCGCGCGCCCTTCCAGCCCGACCTGTTCCAACACCTCCCCGCCCACGTCCTGGGCCCATTCCCCGACCGCGGCCAGCGACTTCGCGCCAGCCGCGACGGCTCCCAACGCCAAAGCCAGCACGTCGGCCAACGGGTCGCGCACACCCGGCGGGCCCTCGGGCCCGACACAAGGGACAGCAAGCCGACCAGACTCGCCGCCCGCGGGGTCCCCGACCGGACCCGGGCGGCCGTGACAGGGGAAGACGCCATTGGACGCGGCCCTCAGCGATGGGTTCGGTTTCATCACCCCAGAACATCGCGGCCCAGGCCGCGTCCACCCACCAACCCCACCGGCGCGCCGCCCACCAACCCCACGACTCTGCCGAGGCCTTGCCCAGCGGAGTGTCATCTGGCAACAAAATGGGGCCTTGCGCGATAGACGCTTCCTCACCCCCGTCCGGCGCGCCCGCAGAACCATTTGCGCTCACGGAGGTGGCCGCCGGTTTGGCACGTCCTGTGCTCAGCAAACGCGCGCCTACCTCAGGCGGGAGTCCGCCCGTAGGAGCACCCTCCGCCCCAGACCTCGATGTGCTTGATCCAGCGGTGGGTCAGCGGCCCGTAATGGCCGTCGGCTGTGAGGTTCGGATTCACTGAGGCTTTCTCACCATCCGTTTCCAATTTTAGTTCCTGCCGGCGAATACCCGCCTGCTCCGTTGCCGGTGAACAAGTATAAGTCGCCACTCGAATTGTACCGGCCGATGATGTCCGGTGTGGAGCCAGCGTCAAGCGAAACGCCCCCCGACGCCAACGTCAAAGCGGTCCACCCGGACCCGACCTGCGTGTACCCGCCGAAGCCGCCGGACCCGGTCCCCGGATAGAAGAACAGCTCCCCGATCGAATTCAGGCCCAACAGATCACGTTTGCCATCCCCGTTCAAGTCGCCCGCAGCGTATGGCCTCTGAGCCGTCCACCCGGACCCGACCTGAGACTGGGTCCCAAACCCACCCGACCCGTTCCCCGGATAGAGATACAACAGGCCGGTCGAGGTGTTCCGAGCGATGATGTCATTCTTCCCGTCCCCGTTTACGTCACCCATCACCGCGGGATCATATGGCCCCCAGCCAGATCCGATCTGGGTACGCGCCGCAGCGACAAACTGCCCCCCGCCCGCGCCCCTGTACAGGTACATGTTTCCCGACGAGTCGATGGCGATGAAATCCCCCGAAACCCCGTCGCCGTCCCAATCGCCGGCCGCCAGAGCCTTGAGGGGTTGCCAACCGGAGCCGATCTGCCCGGGCGCGGTCAGCCCGTAGGTGCTTCCCGCAGTCGTGGTGCGGTACGCGATCAGTTTTCCGCCCTGGTCCACGACCACAATCTCGCCCCGGCTGTCATACGTGAAATCCGGGGAAACCATCAATTGGACGAACGGCGTTGACAGCGACTGGGGCGGCGGCGCGTTCAGACCCGGGGTCAACACCAACGACGACGTACCCGAAAGACTCAGAGCGGTGGCAATCGGGGTGAAATACATCTTGTGTCCACAGTTTTCGTCGATATCGAGTAAGATACCGCTGAGGACTCCGATGATCGAAGCATCGCCCCCCGATGCTTTTTGATACACGGGACTGCCTGAGTCACCTTTACATGCTTTGCCCGAACCGAGATCCATCTCGGCGAGGACCAAAGTATGAGCCGGTCTGGCCCCATCCGCCCCGTAGGTCACCGTATGGTTGAGGGTCGTTATGGTACCGCAAGTCTCCAGTTCGGTCTTCGCGCCAAAGAAGCACGTGTTAGCGAGGCCGATGCTGGGGGCACCTTGGCTGGTGGTGTACCTCGACGAGTTGTTGCCGATGTACACCTGCGCTACCTCTGTAGATGTTGCGGGAAAGCGTGCGACGTCGCCAGCGATGGCTGTCGTTGTTGTGTAGTAGGAGCTGTACGAGATCGATCCGATACCGGACCCGGCGAATGTCACCGCCGTGCCGGAGTCGCCGCAATGCCCGGCGGTCAACGTGTACTTCGTCCCGCCGCTGTTCTTGACCAACGCGTTTGACGTGCAGTAAGACCCACCGGGAAGGCCCACTTTCTTGCCGGCCTTGAGCGGCGTGGTTGTCAATCCGTCGGCGGGCACCACCGGCCCCCCCTCAACGACGGTCACAGATACACCTTGTTGCCCTGCGGATGAGCCATCCGCGAGCTTCACGGGCTCCGCGTTGAGACCTTCTTGAACGGTCACCACCCATTCGGCCGTCACGGCGATTTCTATCGCTCCGGACACGTATTCTGGCCGCACTATCGGCAACTGATCGAAGAACCGCTCAGCTGCGGCTGCGGCCACGGCGTCGATCACTTCCGCCTTGATCGGCCGGGACACAACATCGGCCTCTGCGACCTCGGCCAGCGCCGCAGCTATCTGACTCGCCTCGTCCGCTTGCAGTTGGTGAACGCCAACCACGAAATGGTTAGCGTCCGGGTTTACGCTGATGTCGACCAGCCTGTCGCCCAGTAGCGTTTTTGCCTCCTGTTCGAACACCGGCACCAACGCTGCCGAGATCGGGTACCCGCTCGGGGCGTCTTCCCCCCCTGTGTCGGCGGCGCCTCCCGAGCCGTCGGTGACGTCGGAGCCTGGCGCGGCGGATGTCATTGCCGCAGGGGTTATGGCGGCTTGCGCGCCGTCGTCGCTCGGCGCTATCCCGAGAGTGATGATTAGGGCGGTGGCGGCCGTCGCTGCGGCCGTTCTTTTGTTCGTGATCTTGGACATTAGTGGCCTCCGGTGCTCTGCATTGAGTCTGCTTGGAACGGGCGGGCCGACGTTGTGAAAGGGCCGGGCCGCCAAAATGGCCGTTAGGCGGTTGATCGTGGGCCGCGCCGTCATGCGTCGGGGGCGGCGGCTGGTTCGTAGATTACCGCTGAAGCTGGGGAGGGACTGGGACCCTAGTCCCCGCCACCGCGCCTATGAGAATGCGGCTTTGCCGGGGCGCGGCACCCAACGCCTGCCGAGGGCGTCTTCGCCCCGCATCGCCTGCTTGTGGCCCGCCCGGTGCCGCTCCCGAAACGGGACCCGTCAGTCTTCGGAAGGCACCTCCACATCGACCTCCCCGGTCGGGTGTCTCCGGGATACTTCGCGGTGGCGCGGTTCATGGTCCCTGTACCGAGATGTTCAAGAGCTCCGAGTTGACCATGAAGGCGGACGGCCAAGACGCCGGACCATCAATTTCGAAGGGTGTCGGCCGGGAGGAAAACCCGCGTGAAACGGCCCTTT
Source organism: Bifidobacteriaceae bacterium (assembly GCA_031281585.1). Classification (NCBI taxonomy): domain Bacteria; kingdom Bacillati; phylum Actinomycetota; class Actinomycetes; order Bifidobacteriales; family Bifidobacteriaceae; species Bifidobacteriaceae bacterium. The sequence continues at coordinate 5,219 of JAITFE010000156.1, forward strand.
CGTAACATCCTGTCGATAGGTCAGGCCGAACCCCGAGGTCGCTGGTTAGCACCTCCCTCACGCTGTGACCAGCCCGGCGGTCGAGTAACGTCGGGTGATGATCGGGTGCGCTGGTGGTCTGAGTTACGCTGTGCTGGTGGTGAAACCCGCCGCCCCCGGTGCTGGGCGTCTTTCGTCCTGGCCCGTGCGCGCCGCCTACGTGTATTTGCTCATCCCCGCCGTTCTTTTTCTCGCGGGCTGGCTGAAATGGTGGTGGCTCGCGCCAATCCTTGCGGGCGTGGGTTTTGGGTTCTGGCGAATGTGGGTCCAGGCACCCAAGGTGTGGGTGCCGGCTTGGAACCGTCGCACCGTCCTGGTCGGAGGGGCGGTTCTCGCGATCCTTGGATTGGGGGTCATCTTCTCCGGAATCGGAGGCATTTCCTACCAGCATTGGGACCACGCCTGGCGGAACGCCATCTTCGAGATGCTGGTGGCCCAACCGTGGCCGGTCGTGGTGGACAGCCCCCTTGGCGACATCCCTTTGACCTATTACTTCGGGTTCTGGCTGCCAGCCGCACTGGTCGGCAAGGCTGCCGGGCTGGCGGCGGGTTGGGCGGC
>JAITFE010000157.1 GCA_031281585.1 Bifidobacteriaceae bacterium
CCCAGATGGCGCTGAACGGCAGCGCGATTATCCGGTCTCCCAGTTCGCGGGCTATCGGCCCGGCGTGGAACACCACGCCGCGAACAAAGGAGTCCCCGAGTTCATCGCGGAGCCACATCAGGTGCTTGCCGTCGGCCTTGGTCACATTGGCCGAGGCCTTGACCTCGACACCCACGGTCTGTCCTCCCGGCCGTTCTAGGAGAAAGTCGATCTCGCGTCGCCCGTTGGAGTCTCTGAAGTGGAACAGTTTCGCCCGCTGCCGCGCGAACGGCAGTTCGGCGTGAAGCTGCGCGCCTACCCACGTCTCCATCACGCGCCCTCGCAGTTCGGATGCCAGCACCAGGCCGCTCGCGTCCTCGCCCATCAGCGCGGCCGCCAACGCGGCGTCCACAAGCAGCCTTTTGGGGGTTTTGACAAGACGCTTGACTCTGCTTGATGACCAGGGCTGGATGGCGGCGACAAGATGCAACCGCTCCAGCAACCGCTCGTAGCCGGCGCCCGTTGCCGCGCTGATCCCCGCCATCCGGCAAAGGCTCTGGTCACTGGTGACGCAAGCGGAATGGAGTCCAACCGCGGACAAGTAGCGGTCAAAGCGCGCGGCGTCGATTCCCACTGCGGCCAGTTGCGAGTCCCGGTTCACAACCTGCTCCAGATAGGACTCGAGCCAGGCCGGGCGGCTTCGCGCGGGGATGGTCAGCATCTCGGGAAAGCCGCCACCCAGGGCAAGGTCGAGGTAGTCGTCCGTCGCCAGTTCCGATGCCCCGGCACCCGCCAGTCGCGTGTCATCCGGCGCGAACAGGCGGTCCACCAACAAGTCGCCGGTCGCGGCACTCTTGAGCTCGCGCGCCGTCATCGGAGACATGCGCAATGCCACCACCCGTCCGGTCCCTGGCCATTCTTCCGCGGTGAGTCGCGCTCCGACACTGCCAGTCAACAAGAACCGACCGGGCCCAGTTCCCGCGTCGACGGCCCGCTTGACCGCGCCAAGTATCTCGGGTGCGGCCTGCCATTCGTCAAGAACGACCGGCTGCCCCACTGCACGCAGAGCCGCGTCCGCGTCGTCGTGGAAAGCCTGGGCCACAGCCTTCTGGTCGACGTGGACGACGTTCGACACCAACCGGCTGGCCGTTGTCGTCTTGCCGCACCCCCTGGGGCCCGCAATGCTGACGGCCGGCACGTCCTCGAACAACTCCGCGAGCGCCTTGTCCGCCATTCTCGGCAAGTAATTGATCACAAGCGTTTGACCTCTATGTTTGCATGTTTGCACGCCTTTCACTTTGATGTTAGCACGGTACTGGCTTGCACTTTTGCACAGGCCCGTAGAGTTTTCGCACGATGCCGTCCACAGGGTTCCGTAGTCGCCGCCAGTAGACTGGCCGCTATGGACGGGCAAATCCCTTTGCGGCAGGTGCGCGCGGTGTTCGATGACGTGTCGGTGACGGTTTACCAGGCGTATTCGCCTGCGATCGCGGACGCGGCGGTTGCGGCGGGACAGTTTGTGCCGCCGTTCAAGATGGGGCGCATGACTTGGATCAAGCCTTCGTTCTTGTGGATGATGTACCGCTGCGGGTGGGCCACCAAGCCGGGCCAGGAGCGGGTGTTGGCGATCAAGCTGGCGCGGTCGGGCTTCGACGAGGCGTTGAGCCGGGCGGTGCTGAGCACCTACGACCCGGACCTGTACCCGTCGCACGAGGAGTGGCGGCGGCAGGTCGCCACCTCCCAGGTCCGGGTCCAGTGGGACCCGGAGCGGACCCCTGCGGGAGGGGCGCTGCGGTGGAGGTCGGTGCAGATCGGTTTGCGCGGCGGGATTGTGCGCGCCTACGTGAAGGAGTGGACCCTCGGGATCGAGGACATCACCGACAAGGTCCGCGCCTGGGAGGTGCCCGCCCGCTCAGACCAGACCATCCTCCCGCCCGAACGCCCCTACCCGCTGCCGCCTGCAGCCGCCCAAGCCATCGGCGCCACCCCGTAAGAAATGGGGACGGTACCTATTTCCGGTCCCCGGAAATAGGTACCGTCCCCATTTCTCGTGTACCTCAAATGTCGCCCCGGATGAAATCGCTGATCACAGTGGGGACCGCCGCGTCGAATCCGGCAACGTCCAAGGTCCCCGGATCTGTCGGGTCGGCGATGCCACCCGCATGCGGAGTCAGCGCCACCACCACCAGTTTCGCGGCGATGCCCATCTTCTCTCGGTACCGTTGCAACGCCTCGTACGGATGAACGGGGCCGATCCAGGTTTGGTTGTCCGTGTAGATCACGAACGCGTCGAACTCAAGGCCTTCGGCGGCGGCCCACAGCATTGGCAATGCGCAATCGGTGGCGCCTCGTGGCAGTTGGCGAATCTGCCGGATCACGTCCTCGAGCCTTTGACGCGGCGACACGGCCAGGCGACTCAGTGCGAATCCCGGCCCGGTCACAATGCGCCCCGGCCAGGCCGGACTCCACGCCGGGCCAGCCCTGCCGCGGGTGAACGCCACGATTTCGCTGTCCTCTTCCGTCGCGGCGGTGACAAGCGCCATGGCGACTGAAGCCTCGCGCGCGCTGAGCGGGAAGCCGGCCACGGGAGCCGTCATCGACTCGGAAACGTCAAGCGCGAAACACAGGCGCCGGCCAGTGGGTTCCACGGCGCCAAACGCCGCGTAAAAGGCCTGATCAAGTGCGTCGACAACCAGTCGCGAGGGACGCCAGGTGCTTTCTCCCCGCGCACCACGCCCCGAAGCGTAAGTCTTCATGGCCGCCAACGCGCTGATCGGATGCACACGCGCCGCGCTCAAGCGCCCCGGATCGGCCAACTGTTGTGCGATAGCCCGGCCGCTGCGGCCCCGAGCCAGGCCGAGCTTGGTCAGGGCGGGCAACTGCCGCATCAACGCGGTCTGCGGGATGCCTTGCTCCAGGAGCACACCCCACACGCTCGCTGATTCCAGCGCCCAGTCAGGCAGCGCCTCCCACGGCATTCCCGTGTGGTCTTCGAGGATTCCGACCATTTGGCGAACGGCCTTGGAACCGCCGCCGCCGCCCAGGCGTTGAACCCGTTGATACGCTTCCGCCACGCCCGGAAGCTCGCCCCTAACCTCCCTGCCGCACGCCCAGTCGAACAGCGCGGCGCGCTCGGGTTCCGCTCCACGCGGGTGCGCCAGGCGCAGCAGGTCGCGGTGCGTCCAGCCTTCCCAATGCCGATATTTCACCATTTGATACGCGAGATCGTCGAGCGGCTTGTCGAGATACCAATTGCCGACCGCCGTGCGAAGCGCCCGTCCCCAGGACCGGAATCGCCGCGCGTAGTCCACGAATTGAAAGAGGTCCGACCCGGTTCGCGCCACCATCGGCAGGTGTCGCAGCACGTACTCCCGTCTGTCGGGGTCCGCCTCCGCAGCGGCGATCGCCAGGGCAAACAGCGCCGGCCCCCGCCTGGGCGCCCGCTCCGACGCTTGCGCGATGCCGTCGATCAAGGCGGGCAGCTCCAGGTGCGCCGTGCGCACCACAACGCGGGCATTCCACTTGGAGAGTTCCAGCGGAGGGGCGTAGTAGGTGCCACCGTCCGCCCCGACTGCGAGGAACCGGCGCATCCGTTGGACATCGGAGGCCCGCAAACAAGCGCCTCCAGCGGCGCCTCGAATCTGGGCCGCCTTCGCCCTCTCGGATTGCGGCACCGCGCGGGTCGAGATTGACTTCAACGGATCGCCCATAGCGGCGTGCGCCGTCCTTTCACGCTAACTCACGCAGAGGTGGCGCCGGACATGGAGTGCCCGCCGGGTAAGCGGGGCGCTCTCCCCGTACTGAGCTAGCCGGTCCGCCCGGAGGCGGGCCGTGCGGGATTCGAACCTGCGGCCTCCCCGTCCAGTAGCCGACGAGCTTCGGCCCGGCGCCACGCCGCCACCGTAACATGTTCCACTCTGGAAAGGCGACCGTGCGACGGCGGCGCGCTGGACGGCATCGGCGGCCTTGCCAAGCCTCCCGAAGCGCCGCGAGAGGCAGGCCGTAGATCCTTGTCGCCCAGAAGGTAGCCGTGCTCAGTGACGCCCAAGACCGCGCCGTTTTGCGGCCAACGGCCGAATGCTTCCGTTAGGGCTCACGGGGATTCGCTGGCAGTCAACGCCTCGAGACTGCATGCCGGCCAGGCGCATCGCCAAAGCCGAATCAGCCACAGCCCTCTTGCGCCGGCCGACTTGTCGGCTCGTGAGATTGGCTGTCCACGGTTTCAACTGCTTGGCCAAACGGTCCTTGACAAGCTCGCCGCCTTGATTCGCCCCGATCAGGCGCAACAAGTCGGATGAGCCCGTCAAGACGTAACGGCCGGGCGCGGGCCGGCCCAAGTTGGCTGTCACTGGGCGCAGCGGTCGTGTTTGTCCATCTCGATGGTGGTGAAGGCGTCCGTGAAAGCCTGGTAGTCCACGTCTTCGACGGGGATGGCTCCGCCCGCGGCCTTGATCATGGAGTCAAGTTCGCTCAGGATCAGCGCCCATTCGTCGGACAGGGAGGGCGGCCCCAGCGCCTTTAGGGACTCATACAAGGTCTTGGCGTCCGCGAGCGCCTTCTCATCGCCGTCGATCATGGCCTTCGCGTCCAGTTGGACTGCGGGCTTGGCGATCGCCTCGCAATAGGCCTCCGAGCTGAAACCGAGCGGCTTGTCTTCCCCGCAGCCGCTCAGGGCACCCAACCCGGCCAGCCCAGCCAACCCCGTCAGTGCCATCAGCGACGCGGCGATCCGCCGGTTCAAAACAGCCCGCTTACCAGTTGGATCGTCAAGAAGAACAGAATCGCGGTGATCCCGGCGGCGGGGATGGTCAGAACCCAGGCGGTCACAATGTTCTTCGCCACCCCCCAGCGCACAGCCGAAAGGGACCGAGTGGCGCCCACGCCCATGATGGCGCTGGTGATGGTGTGGGTGGTGGAGATCGGGGCGTGGATCGGGGTGAACGCGGCCAGGTAGAGGACGATCGCCCCGGTCGCCTCGGCCACGAACCCGCGCGCCGGATCAACCTGGATGACCTTGCGGCCCAGCGTGCGCATGATCCGCCAACCGCCGGAATAGGTGCCCGCCGAAATCGCGGAGGCGGCCAAAGCCTTGATCCAGAACGGGATCGGGTCGCCCGCCTCGTTCCAGCCCACCGCCATCGAAGCCATGAAGATCACACCCATGGTCTTCTGCGCGTCCTGAAGTCCGTGCCCCAACGCCAGGGCCGCCGCCGACCCGACCTGCGCCACCCGGAAGCGCCGCATGGTCTTGTGCGGCGAGGAGCGCCTGAACAGCCACAACGCCGCGATCATGCCGAAGAACGCCAACGTGAAGCCGATCGCGGGCGAGGCGACCATTGGGATCAGCACCTTCTCCCCGATCTTGCCCCATTTGACCGCCACGTCGTCCCACTGGATGATGATCGCCCCCAGCCCGGCGCCGGCCAAACCCCCAATCAAGGCGTGCGAAGACGAGGACGGCAGCCCGAACCACCACGTGATCAAGTTCCAGGTGATCGCGCCCAGCAGCGCGGCCAGCACAATCGAAAGCTGTTCGTGTTCGTCCAGCCCGCCCAGGTTGACGATCTGGGTGGCGATCGTTTCCGCCACCGCCGTCCCCATCAGCGCGCCGATCAGGTTCATGACGGCCGCCATGGTCAAGGCCGCACGGGGGCGCAGTGCGCGGGTGGACACGGCGGTGGCGATCGCGTTGGCGGCATCGTGAAAGCCGTTTGTGAAATCGAACGCGACCGCGATCGCCATGACCGCAACCGCGAGGATGATCTCCGGAGTCATGGAGGTCAGGACTCCTTGAGCGCGATCGTTTCGACGGTGTTGGCCACCCGTTCGAAGGAATCCGCAGCGTTTTCCAGCGCCTCGATCAATTCCTTCAGCTTCATGACAAGGATCGCGTCGGTCTCCGACTGGAAGAGATCGGCCAGCATAGCCCGGTAGGCGCGGTCCGCTTGGTTCTCCAGGCGGTTGATCTCCACCCAGTACTCGGACAGGCCGTCAAGCGAGCGCAGCCTGGGCATTGCCTCGGCCGTCTCCGCCGCCGCCCGCCGCAAAATGGTGATCTGCTTGCCGATCTTCTTCGGCAGCGTGTCGATCCGGTAGAGGACAATCAGGTCTGCGGCTTCCTCCATGTGGTCCATGCAGTCATCCAACGCGGACGCCAAGTCGTAGATGTCGTCCCGGTCGAACGGCGTGACGAAGCTCGAGTTCAGCTTCTTGATGATGGTGTGGGTGGACACATCTGCGGTGTGCTCGATCTCCCGCAGTTGGACCGCCAGGTCCACCCTCTCGTCAAAATCAGCCCCGATCATCTGTTCCAACACGTCAGCGCCGTCCACCAGGTGGCGGGCCTGGGCTGCGAGCAGGTCAAAGAACGACGTATCTTTGGGGGTCAAACTGAACCGCACGGGATCTCCTGCCTCACGTCAAGCACTAGCCGGAAACCAGATTAGGCCATGCGGGGCAGGTGGCTTGCCTGGCTGGTCTGGCCGGACCGCGCAGCGCCAGTCGGCGCGAAGGCCGCTCGTAGCGGCAAGTGTTGGAGCCCGGGGCTGGCGCGGCCCGGCCGCCCACCAGACTAGCGCCTTTCGGCGAAGCTAGCCGCCAGACCGGTCCCAGTCCCGGCCAACGACCCGCTTTCAGTTCGGTTTTCCAGTGCCCGATGCCGCCGCCCCACTTCCAGCCCACCCCGCCTATCGCTTCAGCCGCTCGGCCGGCGCCCCCGTCCGCGACACCGCCCGGAGCATCAAGCCTGGGGAAATGCTCCGCCGGTGGTCGGCATGGCGGAACATCAAGCCCGGGGAAATGTTCCGCTGGCGGGGCTGCTTTGGTGCGGGCTTCGGTGTTTGTCAGAGATCCAGGCGAC